>NZ_JAIDBW010000001.1:0-13896 GCF_029056165.1 Duncaniella sp.
GTTACAGCCTATGTTTCAGGCGGATGTATTTTATTCGGCATACGCGGCACGCCGCGTCCCTACATTATCATTCTATATGGCTTGCATCACTTGATCACAAGCCCTTCGGTGTCAGAGCTGACGTAGATCTTGCGCTGATCGGGATTGATGGTCTCGACAGTGACATTGTCAAAGGTGATGTTGCGGGTATGGTTCAACCAGAAACCTTTGGCCGGGAGAATGCCCCACATTGTCGATTCAGGATATTCGGCAATCTTCTCGTCCGTCGGAGCGGCGACCTTATGCTGTCCGCCACGGTGACGGATACGGATGTTGCGCAGTTCGACATCCTTGACCGGATGCCCCTCCAGACCGGTGATGGACGATCCCGTCGGACCGGCTTCATCAATCATTATGTCGTGCAGACAGATGCGCTCCATCGAGCCTATCCCCTCAACCGGCACATCCGGCGAATAGGGGCGTGCACGGTTGGCAAGGCGGATAAAGATCGGTGATTCCGTACCGCGTATCGTTATATCACCTATGTCGATATTGCTCATAGTACCACCGTCAACAATCTCCAGCACGATAGCACCATGACCGATACCACCTTCATAACCGAAAAACTGTGTCGATTGGTCGGCCGACGGCTTCACGGCTATACCACGGATAATTATGTTGCGGAAACCGCCGTTAGTTTCCGTGCCGAGCTTGATAGCGTTGCAATGGCTCGACACGACACAGTTACTTATGACGATATCCTCACACAGGCGTGGCGATGTGCTTTTGATAGTGATCGCATCGTCGTCCGAATCAGCGATCATGTTGGAGACAGTCACGTCATGACAGCCGTCGAGATCAAGGGCATCGTTATTGAAGTTATTGCGGTTGACAACAGTTATGCCGTCGATCTTCACCTTGTCGCAGGCAAGATAATGCTGCATCCAGCATCCGGAATTTTTCAGCGTGACACCTTCGACCCTCACCCCGCGACACTGAATGAGACGCAGGAGATGCGGACGGGTGATACCCTCGTCATTCCACGACAGTTTCGGAAAAGCCTTGCCACGGCCATCGATAGTACCCTCGCCAACAATCGCCACATTCTCCGCAGCGTCGGCATAGATCAGCTGTATGGTAGGCGTATGGGTGCGGAGCGACACATAGTCGGTCTTTATTGGGACATAATCGTTGATGTCCGTACTCCCGAAGAGGGTCGCACCGTTCTCCAGCCGCAGAGTGACATTGCTACGTAGAAATATACTTCCGATCTTGTAGTTACCGGAGGGGACCAGTACAGTACCGCCGCCGGAGGCATGACACTCGTTGATCGCAGTCTGCACAGCCGTCGTACTCAGAAGGGTCGTATCGCTGACAGCACCATAGACACGGATGTCATGGACGGCTGCGGAAACGGTCATGGCTGAAGTCAAGCCAAGCACAAATGCCACGGAGCGCAAAGGGCTGAATATACTTTTCATGGTAAGTCTATCTCTATCTATGATTCAAGTCCTGTGAGCAAAACCTGATCAGTCGGCGAATGTGATTTCTATTGTCCCCACATCCTGCAACTTGATATTCTTGTTCCTTGATTTGGCATTGGTGATCGTCATGTTCTCGACCGGTATTTCAGGAAGTCCCTTGGCCTGAATGAAGATACGGCACTCACCGACCTCAAAGTTATCGACATGGATGTCGCTGAAACGCGGTGTCACCTTACCGACGGGACGAGCCGGGAGACGCTCGGCCAGCTCACCCATCCAAGAGGGACTTCCGAGCATGTCCATCTGGATCGCCGGACCGGGAGTCCTCACGACCTTGACATCACGTATCCAGATATTCTCCGCACCACCACCGCGCGGACGGCGGGTCTTGAAGTAGAGAGGCATACGTGGATTCTCCATAACCACATTCTCGGCATATACATTGCGGATGAATCCGGCAGTCTCAGTTCCGACAGTGATACCGCCTACGCCACGCTTCACACGACAGTTGCGGATGACCACATTCTGAGTAGGACGGCCGAGCTCGACGGCTTCCTCTCCACGACCGGCTTTCAACGTGAAGCAATCGTCGCCACAGTCAAGGGTAGTGTTCTCGATAAGCGCGTTGACGCTCGAATCGATATCGATACCGTCCGTGCGCGGATGACCGTGGCTGTTGACGGTGACCCCTCTGATGATTATATTCTCGCAATAGACCGGAGCTATGTTCCAGAAGATAGAGCCGTCAAGCGTCACATCCTCAATGAGAATCCCGTGGCAATTGACCGGTCCGATGAAGGTCGGCATATAGATCTTGTCCATCGAGGCAGCGCGCGCAGCTCCTGACTCGATGTTCTTCTCAGCAGTCACTGACAAGCCGGTATCTATATTGCCCGTGATCTCACACTCGCGCGAGGGGGCTTTGAGATGACCCTTGCCGGTGACGGCTATGTTTTCGGCACCGTTGGCATAGATCATCGCTCCGAGTGACTTCACGTCAGCTCCCTCGTAGCGCGAATCGACCAGCGGAAGGTAATCCTTGAGATCACCGGTAAATTCCAGTGTCGCGCCCTCGTCAAGATGCAGATTAACGTTGCTCTTGAGCATCAAACGTCCCGACAGCCACTCTCCGGCGGGGACGATCACCGTGCCTCCTCCCTGCGCCGACATGCGGTCAATAGCTTTCTGAATAGCGGCCGTAGATAGTTTTCCCTGCTTCGCACCTGTCTTGGCAATGCTGACACTGCGATCCGGAAAGGATGGAGCAGTCATACTGATCACAGCATCGACAAAATCAGGACGTGCTGACTGCACGGCATCGGTCTGGGCCAAAGCCGCCAACGAAAGCGCACCGGCAAAAATGGTTGTAAGAAGTCTGTTCATGGTCTGTTTATATACTTGTTAATTTTTTTAATTACTTTCTCAGCAAGAATTGACAATAACTGCATTAAGCCTTATTGTATGATGCAAAATTAATCAATAAAATTGAAGATGGTGATAAATTCGCCAATTTACGCGTGAATTCCCGAAATAATTGCTAATTTTGTAACATGAAGTCTTTCCTCCGTGACCTATCCCTTGTCTATGCCATGATCGTGACCGCACTCCTGACCGGATGTGGCCAAGGTGATGACACACCCGGACAAATCTATCCGGACCGGAATAAATTCAACATCGTAGGAATTGACATCAGTGCCCACAACGGTGATATTGATTTCAGCAAGGTCGCTGCCGACGGCATCTCATTCGTCATTATCAAAGCCACTGAAGGAGGCACATTCAAGGACAAAAAATTTATCGACAATCTCCGTAAAGCCCGCGAAGCCGGACTGAAGGTCGGTGCATACCACTTTTTCCGCTTCGATACGCCGGGCTATATGCAGGGGCTAAATTTCCTGAACTCACTGCAATCACGTCATCTGGACCTGCCATTGATCATAGATATCGAAGAGTGGGCCAACCCGAACAGTCAGCCGACACAGATGGTGCTCAACCGCCTCAACGAGATGATAGACCATCTTGAAGGCCACGGACACCGTGTGATGCTCTACACCAATAAAAACGGATTCGCCCGTTTTGTCCGCGGACGTTTAGAAGGCTATCCGCTCTGGATATGCTCGCTTGTGGATGAACCGCAGGAAATGGACTGGGTGATCTGGCAGGGAACCCACAACGGAAAGGTCAACGGCATCAACCATCCTGTCGATATAAATGCCTTCGGCGGAACTCAGTCCGAATGGGAGGCATTCCTTACCCCACCGCAACAAACCAAGCCCTGACCCGACACAATAATAGAGCTTAACCGCGCGTTATTAAGCGGATAGGGCTTCCCTTTATCGATCATTGAAACCTCTCTCCCACCCCTTTCTCCAAACCATCTCTACCAATCATTATCCCCACACGTCCGAACGTTCATGAAAACATTCGTCCGCCACATACTACTCCTCATTCTCTCCGCGATAATACCTGATCTGCTGTATGCGTTCCCAACCGACACTTACGCCTCATCCTCCGTGCTTTCCTCAGGCCGATGGGTCAAGGTGAGCGTCGAGGAGAGCGGCATGCACTTCATCCCGACTTCCGCCCTCCGTTCTTGGGGTTTCAGCGATCCTTCTAAAGTCAGGATCTTCGGCTACGGAGGAGTGCGGATCTCCGACCATCTTTCAGCGTCGCTCTATGTCGATGATCTCCCGGCGGTGAGAAGCGAACTTACACCGTCAGGAATAGTGTTCTATGCACAGGGACCGGGCGTGTGGACCCACGAGCGAAACGACATTTTCAACCATTCGCTCAATCCATACTCCACACGCGGCTATTATTATCTGACCGATTCTCAGCCGGAGGCCGACTGCTCGCTCCCGACCGAGGGCAGCGCACCGTCGGGCGATCCTGCCACAACGTTTATCGAACGTCTGTATCATGAGATCGATCAGGTTACACCTGCTGAGAGCGGACATCAGCTCGTAGGTGAGGATTTCCGTTTCACCCCCACACGCACATTCAATTTCCAGATGCCGGGACGCGTGGAGGACACGGAAGTGTGGATGCAGTGTGAGTTCTTCGCGCGCTGCACGAGCGCAAAAGTCGATCTCAACTTTACCGCCAACGGTCAGGCTCTTGCCGCCGGAAATAGCGATTATGTGAAAGCCAACACCCTCTGGGGCGACACCTGCCGTGTGCGCAAACGTTTCACGCCCAAAGGCACTTCGCTCGCTCTTGGAATCGGGATAAAGATTTCAGCTCCCGTCACCCTCGCTAATCTCGAACGCCTCACCGTCACCTACACGCGAGCCCTCGCATTGCCCGCTTCCGGCAATCTCGTGTTCACCTCATCACAACGTTCACTGAGACTGGACGGCGGAAAGGCTGACACGCGCGTATGGGACGTAACCCAACCCGGTTCGCCCATAGCCATGCCACTGACAGCTGAAGGCGGCAACTCCGTGGCATGGACCAATGACTATAACGGACTGCGCACCTACGCGGCATGGACCTCGACATCAAGCCTGCCGACTCCGCGCTTCGCTGGCAACGTAGAGAATCAGAACATCCACGCCGAGGAAGTCCCCGACATGATCATCATCAGCCCGACCGCCCTCATGGAGCAGAGCCGCCGCATTGCGGCTGTCCATTCGGCCGCACCGCGCGGACTGAAAGTGCTCGTGGTCAATGACGAGCAGGCCTACAATGAGTTCGGATCAGGCTCACCCGACATCAACGCCCTGCGCAAGATGCTGAAGATGTTCTATGACCGCGGCAATGAATCAGGCGACAGCCGTCTGAAATACGTGCTCCTCATGGGCGGTATGCATCATGACCACCGCCGTCTCACCGCCGCTATGGCAGGAAGCACTGCCATCACCCTCCCGACGTGGCAGACGGATCTCGGAATGAATGAGAGTACATCGTATTGCTCGGACGACGTGCTCGGCTATCTTGAGGACAATTCCGGCCTGCGCCCGAAGTTCGACAAACTCAGTGTGGCTGTCGGCCGAATCCCGGCCAGAAGCGTCAGTCTTGCCAAGAACTATGTCGATCGCTTCATCAACTACGTCAACAATCCTGTTCAGGGCGAGTGGCGCAACCGTCTGCTCCTCTTTGCCGATGACGGCAACTATGCCGCCCACTCACAGCAGTCCGACTCGATCGAACGCCGTATGCTCGAAAGCGAGGCCGGAAGCAACTTCACCTTCCATAAGGTATATATCGATGCCTACCAGCTGCGCAACGGCACTTCGGACGAGGCAAAGGCCAAGGTCTCGACCATGTTCAATGACGGTGTGCTGATCTGGAGCTATATCGGTCACGGTTCGATCAATCTGCTGTCGGCCGACGGTATCTTCACCACCCCCTTCCTCAACAATCTCTATCTCCGTCACCCGCTCTTCTTCTACGGTGCCACCTGCTCTTTCGGTCAGGCTGACGGCAATGCCACTTCAGGCATGGAATCGCTCATGCTCACTGATGCCGGAGGTGCCATCGGCGGCTTCTGTGCAGTGCGCCCCGTCCTCATCACCCTCAACGGCGGTCTGTCAGACGCATTCGCGCGCGAACTTGCTACCCGCGACTCCGACGGGCACTTCCAACCCATAGGCGAGATATTCCGTAAAGCCAAGAATCGTCTTAGCTGCGACGATCCACGCCGCATCGGCGACGACAACATACGCCGTTTCATCCTCTTTGCCGATCCGGCTCTCCGGCTTTCAGCTCCGACCAACACCATACGACTGCTCACGGTCGATGGCAAGTCTGTCAGCGACGATGACTCGCAACCCATCCTCACGGCACGTTCACGTCCGGTGCTCCGCGGCATTGTCTGCAATCCCGCCGGAGAGAAAATGGAGGATTTCAACGGCTGGATGTCGCTGACCCTCTATGATGCCGAGCGAAGCTTCACCACATTCGGCCGCGGTGATCAAGGCACGGAATATACCTTCGACGAACAGGGCGAACGCCTCTATGCCGGACGCACGCAGGTGCGCAACGGCGAGTTTGAGATCACCATCCCCATGCCGGCTGAAATCGCCGACAACTTCCGCCCTGCCACCCTATCGATGTTTGCGGCGGCCGAGGACGGTGAGGAAGCCATCGGTGTGAACCGCGATCTCTATGCCTACGGATTCGATGACAATGCCCCTGCCGATGATGTGCCCCCCGTCATCGAGTCGATCTATCTCAACCATTCGACCTTCAAGCCATCGGATGCAGTCGGAGCTAATCCGATGCTCATAGCACGTGTCAGCGATGATCTTGGCCTCAATCTATCCGTAGCCGGCGTAGGCCATCAGATGAGCGTGCGTATCGACGGTGATCAGAATTTCACGGATGTAGCCTCCTCGTTCACTCCGGACGACGACGGCAATCCTGCAGGAACTATCTTCTATCAGCTCCCTGAACTCACGAGCGGCAACCATACCGTCACGCTGAAAGTATGGGATACCGGAGGCAACTCCTCGTCGGCTTCCGTTGAGTTTTTCGTCAATCCTGACCTTGCGCCAAAAATTTTCGATATCTACTCCGACGCGAATCCAGCCACGACCGAGGCTAACTTCTACGTCAGCCATGACCGCCCCGACGCGATGCTCGACGTGCGTATAGAGATTTTCGACATCAGTGGTGCACATGTCTGGACCTCTGAGACCCGCGGACGCGCCGACATGTATGCTTCCGCACCGGTCACTTGGAATCTCACTAACTCGGCCGGCTCACGCGTCACACGAGGCATCTATCTCTACCGCGCTACGATTTCCGAGTCTGGGCGCACATCCTCCCTCACAAAGCGCATAGCAGTTTCGCCGCAATAATCACGATCGTCCCCCTTGTCAGGCCATCCCCCGTCACAGGTTTTTGCACCCGTCATAACATGACGATAGCTGTGTAAAAATTGATCCGGAAGATAATCCGGTACTGATGATCCACACCGTTAAATTCACAGGAGGACCGTTAGCGGAACGGATAGCAGCTCCCGCAAGATTTACAATTGCACAGCGTTTGATTGAGGCCTGATGGAAATCCACACCTTATCCGTGAACTTTTCAGTCTGCTAAAACCTTATAAAATAGATTGTTTTTATTATTTATTTTATGAAAAAGCTATTTCTATCAATCGCGGTTGTCGGAGCTGTTTGCCTGACATCATGCGGAAACTCCCAGCAGGCAGCTCAGGACAAAGGTGAAGCTATCAAGGCAAAGATCGAAAACTGCAGTGATCCCGACAGTCTCAAAATCTATGTTGACGAAGCCAAGGCATACGCCGATGAGCTTGTGAAGGCCGGCAAGGACGATGCGGCCCAGACATTCATTCAGGAAGTCGAGCCCGCTGTAAAGGCAAAAGATGCAACCGCCGC
Organism: Duncaniella sp.; assembly: GCF_029056165.1. Taxonomy (NCBI): domain Bacteria; kingdom Pseudomonadati; phylum Bacteroidota; class Bacteroidia; order Bacteroidales; family Muribaculaceae; genus Duncaniella; species Duncaniella sp. The sequence goes on from NZ_JAIDBW010000001.1 coordinate 7,810, forward strand.
CGGTGCATTCACTGCTCTTGGGCTCAAAGCCAAAGCTGACTCTGCCTATGAAGCAGCCAAGGAGGCTACCAAAGAGGCTGTGGATTCTACTAAAGCCGCTGTCAATGCCGCCGCTGACGCAGCTGCTGCTAAAGTCGAGCAGGGCAAGGAAGCTGTAGCAGAGAAAGTTGAACAAGGCAAGGAAGCTGTATCCGAAAAAGCAGCTGAGGCCAAGGAAGCTGGTAAGAACGCAGTAGATGCAGCCAAGACAAAGACAGCAGAAGCAGCACAGAAAGGTGCTGATAAGGTGAAGGATCTTCTCGGCAAGTAAACTTCCGGCATTTCATGAACGAATGTAAGTCGTAAAAAAACTGACATAATTATTCCAACGAAAAAGATCAATCCGGCTCTGAATTCAGGGCCGGATTGATCTTTTTCGTCAGTCGGGATGCCACAGGATACAGGCATCCACTTCCTTGATGATTACAGTGAAAAGGAATCGATTGTAGGGACGAGATTGTTTTGTTTGTAGGGACGCGGCGTGCCGCGTATGCTGGATGAAATACATCTACCTATAAAACAGGCTATTACTATTCAACCCGGCATACGCGGCACGCCGCGTCCCTACAAACATGAACACGTCACGTCCCTACAATTATGAACGCGCCATGTTCCTAAAATTATAATTGTGGTTCTTTCACCTGCTCCGCATATTTCTCAAGCCACAGCCGCGACATGAGGGCATGGCATTGAGTTGTAGGATGGATTCCGTCCCAAAGCCAATAAGACGCAGGGACGTGTGTGGTATCGGCCGTGAGCTTTCCGATAAGTTCATCGTAAGACACAATCGCCGCTCCATGACGCGCTCCGACCTTGCGCACGATATCGGCAAGCTTACGTGTCATCTCCAGTCCGCGCCCGTAGTCAGACGAGACACCGACTTTGCCTACACGTGCGGTAAAAGGCGTGCCGAGCATAATCCTTACATCAGGCTTACGCTCCTGCGTGATGGTGATCAGTGAATCAAGTTTGGATTCCCATGCTGAATAATCGATCTCCGTCCCATTTTTGAGAGCCTTATGGACATCGTTGATACCGATCAGTATTGAGACGAGGTCAGGATCAAGAGCCAAGGCATCCTTGTCCCACCTATCGGCCATCTGCGAGAGAGTATTCCCGCTTATGCCACGGTTAAAGTAACGGACAGCCGTATCCGGATTTTCCGAAGCCAGAACGCCTATGGTCATTTCGGCATAGCCGTGACCATAGATGTGGTTCTGATCCGCAGTGTTGCGCTTTTCCGACGGGCATGGCCAGCCTTTCGGACTGCCCCAGTTGCCATCGGTAATCGAGTCACCGATAAAAAGATAATTGTAGGCACCTCCAGCCGAGACCGCGAGCATTGACAGCCCGGCGAGGAGGAGACGACGCAGATTTTTCATTTACATCAACGTGATTGTCACAAAACTTATTTACCCGGACGGAAATAACTGTCGTAGAGCGAAGGATCACTTATTATCTCCAATGCTTCGGAGAAGATGGGATCAAAGCGCGAAACGACCTTTGAGTAAGTGGCCTGCTCATAGATGTCACGGCCGATCAGACCCTTCACGATGGATTCAAGTATCGGTCTGGACTTCTCATACTCTTCGGCCTTGTACTCGACACCTTCCTTTGTACCGAGATCAATGACTCCCTGCATCAGCTCGGCGGTCACGGGGAAATTCTTCACGTAGTCATTATCCGTAGGATAAAGTTTCTTGATCTCCGCACGGTTCTTATCCACATAATTGACACAGAAATTATTGATCACGCCCTTGGCAATGAGATCACGGTAATAGTCGGAATACATGGTGGTGTCGATGGCCACGAACTTATCCGGCATGATGCCGCCACCGCCATAGACGGGACGATGGAGACGCTTGGTGTAGAATTTCAGCGAGTCAGGGAACTGATGGATGCTGTCGGCACTCATGAATTCGCCGGAGTTATAGCGGTTGAGCATGTCGAGACGGTAAGCCTCGTCATCACCATCGACGTAAGGCTTCTGGATGCAACGGCCCGATGGTGTGTGGTAACGCGAGACGGTCAGACGCATCATCGAACCGTCAGGAAACGGGAAGGGACGCTGTACGAGTCCTTTGCCAAACGTGCGACGGCCGACAATCACTCCGCGGTCATTGTCCTGAAGCGCGCCCGAAAGGATCTCGGAAGCCGAAGCGGAATACTGGTTGACCATCACCACCACGCGTCCGTCGCGGAAATCGCCACGGGTCTCGGCCACATACTCCGAAGTGCCGTTTTTAGGAGATTCGGTATAGACGATCATGTCACCCCTGTCAAGAAACATTTCCGACAGTTCAGTGGCCGGGCGCATGTAGCCGCCACCATTGTCGGTAAGATCGAAGATGAGATGACGCATACCCTGACCACGCAGCTTATTCATAGCCTCCTTCACCTCCTCGGTCGTATTCTCGGCAAAGCGGCTGAGAGCTATATATCCGACCGAATCATTGACCATATAGGCAACCTCGACACTATAGATGGGTATATCGTCGCGCACGACACGGAATTCCAGCGGCTCAGCCGTGCCCTTGCGGAGCACCTTGAGGTTGGCGACCGTACCCTTAGGGCCGCGGAGCACCTTCATGATGTCGGTATTCTTTTTCTTAACGCCGGCTATGACCGTGTCGTTGCAGGCAATGATACGGTCACCGGGGATAATACCCATCTTCTCTGAAGGGCCACCGGCCACCGATTCGATGACATAGAGCGTGTCATTGACCATCTGGAAACGGATACCGATACCTGAAAAGTTGCCTTCAAGCGGTTCAGTCAGCTCCTTGGTCTCCTCCGGAGATGAATAAGTGGAGTGAGGATCGAGTGTCTTGAGCATGGCCACTATCGCTTCTGTCACTATCTTGGTAGTATCGACATTATCGACATAATAATTCTCGATAATCTGCTCCGCATAACGCAACTTGCGCTCCGGAGTGAACTGCAACTGGGCGAAAGCCGAGACAGCAATACCGGCAAGCACAATGACGGTAAGTAATTTCTTCATATTGTTATAAGTGTATGTGTGACTAATATTATTGTATGTATGATTATTATATGTATGACTATATGTCATGATCTCAGATATATCTGTCTTTTGTCTATATCCCTAAACCTAACGCACAGTAACCTTGAAATATTACCAGACAAAAAGCCAATCATCCAAGGCAAAGGATTAGAAAGTGTATTATGAATTATGATTTATGAATTGAATCAGGTAAATATTCGCTCACATCATAACCGTATGACTTCAGTTCGCGCACCACCGATGATGAAACCGAAGAATACTCCGGAAGCGTGAACAGCACGAGCGTTTCGATACCGGATATCCGGCGGTTGATGTCGGCAAGAGTACGTTCATATTCGAAATCGACCGTCGATCGGACTCCACGGAGCATCCAGCGCGCATCTTCGAGCTTACAGGCATCTACAGTCAGCCCTGTGTAGGAGATCACCCTAACTTTCGGCTCATCCGCATAAAGTCGCCGGATGGCTTCGATGCGCTCCTCGACCGATGACCATGTACGTTTCTCGGAATTGACACCGACAGCAATGACCACGCGGTCAAAAAGCGGGAGCACTCTATCGACGAGCGACTGATGCCCGATGGTAAACGGATTGAACGAACCGGGAAAAAGTATAGTATTCATAGCAGCCATCAACCGATTTCAGAATCATCCTCCACCACGAGGTTCTCGATGATGAAGTTCTGACGTTCCATAGTATTCTTACCCATATAGAACTCCAAAAGCTCAGCGACCGCATCCTCCTTGCGCAGCGTCACGCGGTCAAGACGCATGTCAGGGCCGATGAAACCACGGAATTCCTCAGGCGAGATCTCACCGAGACCTTTGAATCGTGTGATCTCCGCATTGTCACCGAGCTTTTCGATGGCCGCAATGCGCTCCTCATCCGTATAGCAGTAATATGTATCGTCCTGCGCCGACGATCCGCCGCGCGCACCGCGCTTGGTAGTCTTGTGGTTTCGCACACGGAAGAGCGGAGTCTGGAGCACGTAGAGATGTCCTTTCTTGATCATGTCGGGGAAGAACTGGAGGAAGAACGTCAGCAACAGCAGACGGATGTGCATTCCATCCACATCGGCATCCGTAGCGATTATGACCTTGTTGTAGCGCAGCCCGTCGATACCCTCCTCGATGTTGAGGGCAGCCTGAAGAAGATTGAACTCCTCGTTCTCATAGAGGATCTTGGCGGGGACACCGTAGGAATTTTTTGGTTTACCGCGCAGCGAGAACACGGCCTGAGTCCACACATCGCGGATCTTGGTGATAGATCCGGCAGCCGAGTCACCCTCGGTGATGAAGATTGAAGAGGCGAGCTTCTTTTCCTCGTCGCCACGGATGTCGTTGAGGTGCACGCGGCAGTCAAGCAGCTTCTTGTTGTGGAGATTCGCCTTTTTCTGCTTCTCGCGGGCAAGCTTCGTTATGCCGGCCATAGCCTTGCGGTCACGTTCGCTCTCCTGAACCTTTTTGAGGATCACGTCGGCTATGTCAGTGTTGCGGTGGAGATAGTTGTCAAGTTCCGTCTTGATGAAATCACCGACGAATTTCGCCACAGTAGGCCCGTCGGGACCCATGTCACGGCTTCCGAGTTTGGTTTTGGTCTGCGACTCGAACACCGGCTCCTCGACCTTGATCGAGACGGCGGCAATCATGCCGTTGCGTATGTCGGAGTAATCGAAATCCTTTTTGAAATATTCCTTGATCGTGCGCGACACCGCTTCCTTGAAAGCCGTCAGGTGAGTGCCACCCTGAGTGGTGTGCTGACCGTTGACAAACGAGTAGTACTCCTCGCCGCGCTGATTGGCATGGGTGATGGCTATCTCTATATCCTCGCCCTTCAGATGTATGGGCTGATAGAGAGGTTCGGTGGTCATCGCATCTTTGAGCAGGTCGAGCAGACCGTTGCGTGAGATGTAACGCTTGCCGTTGAACACCATAGCCAGTCCGGTGTTGAGAAACGTGTAGTTCTTCAGCAGCGGGACAATGAAATCGTCACGATAGGCATAGTCACGGAATATGCTCGCGTCCGGGGTGAAGCGTACCAGTGTACCGTTCGGCTCGTCGGTGGGCTCTATATCGCTCTCCTCCACGAGGTCCCCGCAGTGGTAGAGCACACTTTTGCGCTGTCCGTCGCGCACACTGGCGATGAAAAACTCCGTCGAGAGCGCATTGACGGCCTTGATACCGACACCGTTGAGACCCACCGACTTCTTGAAAGCCTTGGAGTCATATTTACCGCCGGTATTCATGCGCGACGACACATCCACAAGTTTCCCCAGAGGGACACCGCGTCCGTAGTCCCTCACGGTCACCGTCCCGTCGGCCACATCCACCGTAACCTGCTTGCCGAAACCCATCATGTATTCATCGATGGCATTGTCAAGCACCTCCTTGATCAGGACATAGATACCGTCGTCATAGTTCGAACCGTCACCGAGTTTGCCGATATACATGCCGGGACGACGGCGGATATGCTCTTTCCAGTCGAGGGTCTTTATATCGTCCTCGCTGTAGTCGGCTGCAATCTGCGTTTCGTTAGCTTTTTCATTGTCAAGGCCGTTACCGCCGTTTTCAGCGATGAATTCAACATTCTCAGAGGCAATATCGTCGTTGTTTATCATGATTATCGGTGCTTTGGATGGGATATTTCATCTTTTGAGGCAAATTTACGAAATTTTCGGCAAAAATCCCTATCTATTAAGATCAAATAACAAGACAACCACATCGAAATTATCCTATGATTTATTGCCAATAGGACATCGTGGATTCACTGGTACGCTTTGCGTCTGACTTTTTCAAGCAGGCATCGGCGTGGGTAGGCAATGAGCAGAAATACGACAGCACAATCTGAATTTCAGCATATTGTAGGGACGCGGCGTGCCGCGTATGCCGAATGAAATAGTTATAGCCAAAACTTCAGGCTGATGTATTCTATCCGGCATACGCGGCACGCCGCACAGCTGTCCGGATAAAATTTTAACAAATGGAGCAAGTAGCAATTTGCTAGTCAAAGAGCGATTTGCTCCAT
>NZ_JAIDBW010000010.1:0-94641 GCF_029056165.1 Duncaniella sp.
AGATGTGTAAAAGAGAGAGACTTTTTTTTTTATCCGAGACTTGCCTCAATGTGTCGCCGATATTCAAGTATGAACTGCTCAAACAGCATGGCGAGATAAAAACCGTTGATACCCTTGAACGTATCAGCAACAACATTGATGAAGTCGTAGAGGAAACCTCTGATGAGGCAGAAGAAACGCATTCTACGGAGGAATCCAACGACAATACGACTTCGGCAAATAACGCTGAGCCTCCTGCTGAAACGCCCAAATCCAAGCGAAAGAGGATTGCAGACACACGTCAAAAGACCCTTTCCTTTAGAATGGGGCAGACTGGTGTAACCTATGAAAAGTTATTTGCCCCTTATCTGGCAAACGCAAAAGAGATAGTTGTCGAGGATCCGTATATCAGGGCTTCATGGCAGGTTAAGAATCTGATGGAGTTCATCACGATGCTCATTGATACCAGAGAGTCGGTTGAGGGTTTGAAGATTAAACTCTATACTTCTGAAGAAGAGGAAAAAATACCCGAACTAATAGATCGTCTTGATGACATCAAGGACGACCTTGTAGAATATGGTATCGAGTTTGACTATACCTTCAGAGACTTCCACGACCGTGCTATAACGACCGATGACGGGTGGCGTATCGTTCCCGGAAGAGGTCTGGATATATACGAAAAATATAGTCCTTACAGTGTGGCATCTTCTCGTCAGGCTCGTCGCAAGTGTAAAGAGTTCTCAGTAGACTACATTAGGGTAGATGATGCTTCGAGGAGAATAATGTAGGGGAGTAATCTCTAATGCCGTCTGTGCGTATTTGCAGGCAAAATATAGGCCTTTTGCACGTAATATGCACGTAAAAATAAAAAGAAGCGAGATAACTATTGAGCTCTCAATGAGTTATCTCGCTTTGTCTGTGCCCAGAACAGGACTCGAACCTGCACGCCTCGCAGCACTCGCACCTGAAACGAGCGCGTCTACCATTCCGCCACCTGGGCTTTTGTGGGTACAAAGGTAGAAATCTTTTTTTGTTTTTACAAGTGTTTACGGCAATTTTTATTGGGCTTAGGGTGAATTTTATTCACCGCAGGTTCAACCGGTAATGGCTCATTAATGACACGGCTCTTTCATTTAACTTTGACTGAGCGTAGCAATGCCTTAGGTATGCGATGGTTACTGTCCAGACTACATTTGAATATTATATAGAAGCTTTTTTGAAAGAAGTGAGAAGTGGTTTCTAACCAACTACTGCTCACGAACATTGAAAAATCAAAGCATTTCTAAATGAGAGAGCCGTGTATTGACGGTTTGTTTAAATATCGGTGGATTTTATAAGTTCCTTGGCCGTTTTATCAATTTCGGGGTTAAGGGGTTATTTTTCAAAGATTTTGTCCTTAGGGGTGACTTGTGTGGGGGTGGTGGCAGCGGGGCCGATGTGACATGTGCCAAACGTCACACCGACGGCATCGCTGAAACTGATACCGGTGACGGCTTCACCGACAGTCACATTATCGAAGCTCACGTCGGTTATAGGCCGTGAGGAAGTGCCTTGGAGGACAAGCGCGGCGGCCGAGGCTTTGTCGCATGTCATGCCATCGACATGTATGTCCGTCACGAGCGAATAATGATCGCTGTCAAGCCCCTCCCCTGCATAGCGGCTCGTGACGTAAAAGAGATCCTCGACATTGCCGAACTTGCAGTTCTTGACAAAAATACCGCTGACGAAACCGCCGCGATCCGGATTGGTCTTGACATAAAGACCGCGCTTGCAATAGCCGGCATAGTCACAGTCCTCGATGATGACATTGCGCACACCTCCCGACATCTCGCTACCGATCACCACCGCGTGAAGCCCCTTGAAATGACAGTTGCGGATCACGATATTCTCACACGGTTTAGCCGTGGTCCAGCCATCGTTGTCGCGTCCGCTCTTGATGGCAATATTGTCGTCACCGTTGTCAAAATGGATATCCTCAATGAGAATGTTGCGCGACGATTCGGGATCGATACCGTCATTGTTGACGAGCTTGGCATCATAGCGGAGACCACGACAGACAGCGTCTTCACACTGGAGAAGATGCACGCACCAGAAGGGTGAATTGATCATCTTGAAGCCTTCGAGCGTGACACGCGTGCAGCCATAGAGCTGAATGAGATGCGGACGAAGCCAGTCGCCCTTACCGAAACGCCTCTCCCCTACCGGGACTCCCTGATGGTTCATGTCGCGGCTGCGCTGCTGTGCAGGTTTCTGATCCTTGCGCCATGTGGCAAAGGTGGTCATGGCATTGCCGTCGATAAGACCCTCACCGGTGATAGCCACGTCGTGGAGACCGTAGCCATAGATCATGGGGGAATAATTGTAGAGATACGTGCCTTCCCACGAAGTGTTGACCACGGGATACAATTCAGGATCGGGATCGAAACGCAGCGTAGCCCCGGCCTCAAGATTGATGCACAGATTGCTCGTGAGCATCAAAGGACCGCGGAGGTAATATATCCCGGCCGGGACGTTGATGCGGCCACCTCCGGCCTTCGCAATCTTCGCCATGGCCTTTTTGAACGCAGGCAGACAGTCCTTCACTCCATCGGGTTTAGCTCCGAACTTCATGATGTCAACCGTCATCTCCGGGATGGTAGCCCCATGAATATTTCCGAGGATACTGTCACGCAGAAGCGTGCGTCGGGTGTCAAGCGACTCTACACCCGTTGCCGACACAGATACTGAAAAGAGGATAGCGACAAGCGCAATGATTAAATTTTTCATGATACAAAGGGGGGATGCGATGAATAAGAATATTGCAAAGGTAACAAAAATCCGCAGAAACAAAAAAAGCGACCTCGCCATAACCGGTCGGTCGGGGCGAGGTCTGAAAATAGATATGTCGTATTACTTTTTCTTTTTCAGGAAAATGTTGAGTGACTCTCAACGGCAGAGAATCATATCCTCATTTTTGCTGAGCACGGGAGCAGCGGGCTTGGCATCACGGAGAGCAGCCTTGTTAAATTTCGGAGCTTTCGCAGGAGCAGCTGCGGGAGCTTCTTCACCGGCTACTTCATGAACACGCACGAGGAAGGGATCTACCATACGCATAAGTGAACCTGCATAAGTGTCAGACGAGAGTGTGGTAGAAGTGAAAGCTGTAAGCACTATTTCGCTTATCGGGTAGGTATATGTACCTGCATCCTCAAATTCAGCAGTAGTATAGCCTACATTGTCGTCAGCATCGAACTCATACAGCGGAAGAGCCTTGACCGCTGCATCAGTTGACCAAGTAACCGATGACCTGCCATCCATCGTAAAGCCCATGGTAGTAAAGACTTCATAGTTACGATACTGACCGCAAGCCACTCCGCCGGTAAACGAAATGGTATGATCTGTTGTACTGTAATCGATCACGAATTCGAGTCCCAAAGTCGGAAGTTCGATCTTCTTAAATAATGGCCATTTTACAACAGCCGGCATATAGTACAGTTTGCCATCGGAAGGATCGACAAAATAGAGATTGTATTCTTCTGAAACAAGATCTTTTGTGAAATCGCACTGGTGAACCCACATCGAACCTGATTTCGGGCCGATGGTGTAAGTGAAACTACCTGTGCGGAGATGGCCGGTCTCGTTCTTCTCTGTATTGATATAGAGCTTCTTCTTCTCCTTGTCCCACTCGTAGGTAAGCATTTCAGGATCAGTAGAGCTATATTCAATATCCTTATCAAACGGATAGTCAAGATTGTAACGGGTCTTTGCATCAGTGGGATACCATTCGGTACGGTCAAAGATCGGATAAGAGATACCGGACTGAGTAACGCTAAGCTCATTCTCAGTATTGCCACAGATCAATTTGAGGCTACCGGTGCGGTCATCAAGGCTGATATTGTCATCAACATTAATGGTAATGACTCCGTCATTGAAATCACCTGAGAGCCATTCATATTCCGAAGCAATCTCCACGGGGACATTGCTCTTCACGAGAATGGTCTGGGTCGCCTTTCCGGCGGTAAATTTAATATTGTCAGCACCTTCGCCGAGCTGGAAGATCACACCTTCCTGAATGATCGAGATCTCAGTGGTTTTCTCACCGCATTTCACGGTGATGATGCCCGAACGGCTTTCGAGCGAATTGTTCTGCGTACAGCTCACCTTGATCTCATCGCCTTCAACAGTGGCCGAGAGCCACTCGTTGGAGGTCGTTACAGTCACAGGTCCGTCGGCCTTGAACTGGATAGTACCTGTCGATGCAGATGCAGGGAAATCGGTGTCGCGGCCAACAATAGAGACAGCCGGATCAGAAGTAATCGCCGGAGCTTCATAGTTGTCACACGATGCAACGCTCAAGCCTGCGAAGATGGTGAAAAATATGGATTTATATATCTTTTTCATTTTCTTGTCGAAGTTTTTTTAATAAACTTTTTTACCGGTGATTATTTCTTAGTGATTGACTTCACGCCGGAAATATCATACGTGTTGTTGATTCGCCACGGCGAGGGTGCGAGATAATAGCTGTCACCGTCATACTGAACCAAAATAAAGTTACAGTTAGCGTCAGCAGAATTAGCCTTATTGTCAGGAGTAGCGAGGTAAGTGGTGGGATTTGCCGTATCCTTAATGAAGAATACACCTGCAGCACCTGTGTAGAAGCCTGAAGAGGTTCCGGCACCGAAGATAATAAGGAACTCATTGCTTGAATATACAGTCTGCGCGCAAAGATTGAGACAGCCGTATGACTTATTGTAGGAAGCCTCAAGGTCGAATCCGGGTGAAATGCCCTTGATCATAACCACGCCTGTCTCCTTGTTGGGAACGAGGGTGACATCGACGCTTCCGCTACCGAATGTGAATGTGAATTCGCCCTCAAATTCGTCGATAAGCGCATAGTTGTCGGGAAGCTTGGCTGTCAGAACTATATTATTGCCGTTTGAATCGCTACCGCTATAGACATTGGTGTCGCTGTCGAAACTAAGAGCAGTGATTGCAGCACCGTTGATTTCAATCGGATTGTTCAGACGGAGTCCTTCGGGAGTGAAGAAGAAGAATTCACTGTAAGTGACATCTGGCTGAGCATCAAGCGTGATCGAAAGACGGTGAATGTCAAGATCAAACGCTGCGGTAGCAGCAGCCGATCCGATCTTACCTGCAGCCTGAGTGAAGAACTGATTTTCGCTTGAGGCATCAACAGCAGCCATGTAAGCCTGCATGTCGGAATCGAGACGGCGGAGATACATGGTGTTGGCTGTGCGCTTGCCACGGAGAGTGATGAGATCCTTGGTTACGTCCATGATCATGAACTCGAAGTCACCGTCAAGAGCCTCATAGTTGCCTGATGATGGAGTGGCGAAGTAGTGCATCAGAGAATTGTAAGAGTCAAACGACAGTGTCGGGCCGTTATCCTCACACAACTTATAAAGGCTTGTCTCGAACGTGGCCGGAGCCAGATCACAAGCGATGGTCACATTCTCGTTTGTAAACTTCAACGCATAGAGGAAACCACCGTAAGAGAGGTCTCTATCAGGGAAATAATCTAACAACCAACCGTTTTCAGAACTTACAAGTACTTCCTTGGTGTCATTGAGATACTCCTGCATACGGACACTTGACGGCTTGTCGAAAACGTCATCCTGATCCTTCAGACATGACTGGAGCGTCATGGCTACAAATGCAATCAGGACAGGAAGATATATTTTATTTAATCGCATGATAATTTTCTTTTAGATGATTGGTTAATTAACAGAAACATCCGAGAGATCAACTTTACCGGCAACTACATCTGCCTGACGACGCTGCAACACGTCGCGGAGCTCATCGATATCGATATTGAAGTTCGATTTCATATAATCGCGCACAATATCGAGTTTCTGATTGAGAGCCGCCTGAGCATCGGTCGAAGCCTTAGCCAGAGTCTCGTTCCAGTATGAAGCGGGATTTGTGATGTAGATTGACAGCATTTCGGCAAAATCCTCACCATAGGAATGCTGGGAATAAGCTGAAATAAATCCGTTATTGAGATAACCGGAATTGTAAGGAGGCTCGCTCCACATGTCGCCTACATAACCGTCGTAGGTAACAGTCTGGAAAGCTACCGGCATCGTCTTGGTCTGGTTGAGGATATGGGTGAACTCGTGGTGGATGGTCTTGAAATAATAGTAGTTCAGAGCATCGGCATCACCCAGACAATCGGGAAGGTAATTAAGACCTGCAAGGAAGATCTTACGACCGCCCTCGGCAGTACCGAGGATGAAAGTACCGTTGTTCTTGTACTCCCACTCGCCCACCGTATAGAACATCTTGGGGAAGTAACGGCAGGTGAAGTCAGTACCGGCAACCTCGTTGTAAGTCTCCACGCAAAGATATTTCACAAGGTGAGCCATCGTTACGGCATCCTCATAGCGGGCGGGGACGAGATAGTAGTCGAAGTCACCTTCAATATCCTCGTAGCGATACTTGAAGTCAATGTTGTAAGGCTTATTGAAATTGTTGGTAAGCCAAAGGTCAAACGGAGTCTTTTCGGTATTGCCCGATGTGATGACCGTCACTCCCGTATCGGGATCGTCAGATGAGCAGGCGGTGAATCCTGCAGCGGTTACAGCCAAGAGGGCCAATCCGAATATTTTATTATATTTCATTGTAATCGATCTTTGAATTTTTAGTTTTAATTATCTGACAGATCAACGGGGGTTGGCTTCGAAGCCGGCATCACGCACCTTCTGAGGCACCTGATAAGTACGACGGAGATCATCCTTGGCAAGCCAGTCGGTCTTGTGATCGGGATTACCGCTCGCGTTGAGCACACGGCGGGGGATCTCGATGCCGTAACGACGGACGTCAAACCAGCGGAGACCATTGTGGAGGGTCTCGATGCGGCGGAATGCAAGCATACACTGGAGCATACACTCCTGAGTTGAACCTTCCTCTTCGATGGCGAATGCAGGATTAAGGTGCTTCTTCATGCCGGACTTGATCTGATCGGCATCGTCGTAGCAATAGGTCTTACCGTTGTAGAATGTGGTTACCGATGAAGGAGTAAGCACTGTGGTGCGGCCTGACAGGTTCTGGCTCCAAGCGGTGAGGTCGGCACAAGCCTCGTCATAGCGGTTGAGCATGATGTAAGCCTCGGCGCGGTTGAGGAGGGTTTCATCAGCAGTCAGCACGGGAATCACCGTGTGGGCATAACCGATACCAGCCACCGGGTCAGTGTATTCAAAGAGGTAGGCACACTTGCGGATAATGGACTTGTCGAAGTTCGATCCGGTATAAGTACCGTAGATACCAGTCGGAGTCGTACCGTAGATGTTCGATGCACGGTAGTCCTCGTTAAGCGCGAGGTGCTGACCATGGCTGTAGCGGCTATAGTTGGAATATGCACCGAAAGCTACACCGATACGCGAATAGGCGGTCTGAAGGAGAAGGTTGCAGTTCTCAGTGGTTGAGATGAACGCATTGGGCTGAACCTGATTTGTCTTGGGGAGACTTCCGAAAGATGTCCAGTTACGGAGCATAGCTCTTGCATCGCTGCCAAGACAGCGGTTGGCATACTCGATGGCCTTTTCCCACTGCTCGGTGTAGATGAAGTAACGAGCGGCGAAAGCGTAGGCAGCCTTCTGATTGAAGTGATACTTGGGCACGTCATAGTACGAATCGCCTACGCGCTCCACGCCTTCAATGAGATCCTTTTCGATCTTGGCATAGAAATCGGCGAGATTTCCGCGCTGATACTGAGGCTGGAGCTGGGTTTCAGGGTGATCCATGTAGGGAAGGCCGAGATCCTGAGCGGCATTCTGAGTCCAAGGCTTGCAGAAGAGGTTGGCGAGGATGAAGTGATTGTAGGCACGGCAAAGGAGAGCCTCACCCTTGAGTTCGGACAACATTGAGGATGCATCCGCACCGCCGAGTTCCTCGATTGCGACGAGTGCCTCATTTGCTGCGGCAATGGCTACATAGCTTGCTTCCCAGTAGTCATTGAGCGATTCGTTGGTGTCCTCGGATTCATCTTTCCAAGCGAAAGTGTCGTCCATCCAGCGGCTTGTATTGGGGTTCTGCGGACCGCCGATGTCATCACAGTTGTCCGATGACATTTCGTTGACCCATGCAAATTCTTTTTCGACGTAAGCGGAAACGAGAATACTCTTGATCTTGGTTTCGCTATCGAGGGTTGCACGGTTGTCGGGCATCGTGTCGAGATAATCGTCACACGAAGTCAGCGCAACAGTGGGCAACGCAAGTGCGAAAGCGTATTTTATATATTTGTTCATTGTTTAGATTCTTTTCATGAATTGATTAGAAACCGAGGTTCACTGTAAGCGTAAACTGCTTGGGAGTAGGAGCTGCGACACCACCGGTGTTGAAGAATTCGGGGTCCTGACCGTTGAGCTTCTTATCGGCATAGATCAGGAAGAGGTTGGTGGCCTGAAGCTTCAGCATTGCGCTTGAAAGACGGAGGGCACTTACGGCCTTCTGGGGAACTTGATAAGCCAGTGAGATTTCCTTCATGCGGATGAAGTCACCCTTTGCTACGCGTGCGGTAGAGTAGTTATATGCATTGTAAGCGTAGGCGAGATAAGTATCGTTCTTGTTCTGACGCTTTGATGCGATAACAGGGATGTTGGTCTTGTTCTCGTCGCCGGGGACTGTCCAACGGTTGGCAAATTCCTTAGTGTGAGCGGTAAGGTCGTTATACTCCTTCTTGAACACAGGATCGAGACGAACCACATTGCCGAAAGAGTAAGTGACATAGACATTAAGGGTGAAATCCTTGTAGCGGAAGATGTTGCCGAACGAACCTACGTCGGTCGGATCAATGCTACCGGAGTACTCAAGGAAGTTGAGCTTCTCAGGATCGGATGTCTGGAAGTAGATACCAGTAGTTGAGATATTGCCGTCCTGATCAAGGAAGGTGGGGAGACCCTCTTCATTAAGACCCATGAAAGGAATAGAGAAGAGTGAGCGGACGGGATAGCCCTGCTGAGCGAAACCGCTACCTGAGATAAGCTCCATCATTCGCTTGGTGGTCTTGAGGTCGGTCACCTTGTTCTTGTTGTGAGAATAGATGAGGTTGGTGGTCCAAGTGAAGTCCTTTGTCACGATGTTGCGGGTAGTGAGCGAAAGCTCGACACCGTGAGAGCGCATGGAAGCGATGTTACCGAACTTGTCGATTTCACCACCGATACCCTGAGTGGTTGCAAGACCGATAAGGTCATAGTTGTTACGTCTGTACCAGTCAAACTCCACGTTGATACGGTTGTCAAGGAAACCGGTTGAGAGACCGAGGTTAAGCTCGTGTTTCTTCTCGTAGGTAAGATCCTGATTGGCAAGCTGGCTCACGTAAAGTTCGCTTTCAGTCACGCCGGCGGTAGGACGCCAAGGGTTCTTTGAGCCGATTACGGCGTATGCGTTGCTGACCGAAGGACGGTCACCGGTGAGTGAGTAAGAAGCCTTGAGAGTAAGGTGGCTCCATGTGGGGTTGAGATCGCTCCAGAACTCTTCCTCATGTGCGTTCCATGAACCCGAAACGTTCCATGTAGGCAGCCAGCGTGATTTGCGGCTCTTACCGAGCGAGTTGGTACCTTCGTAGCGGAGAGTACCGTTGAGGGTGTAGCGGCCTTGGTAAGAATAAGTAGCGTTACCGAAGAAAGCGACACTGCGCTCGCGGGTATTGGTGAGGGTGTAGTACTGGGTATTCTCCTCTTTACCGCGCTTGAAGGCGGTGTAGGCATAGTTGGCGACTTCGCCCATCGCATACTGCATACCCCAGCCGCGGAACCATGTAGAGTGACGGTTGACAGAGTTGGTCTCCATACCGGCGTAGAAGTTGACGATGTGCTTTTCAGCAAATACGTCGTTGTAGCGTGCAGCGGCGCGCATGTCCCACTTGAACATGCTGCGGTCGGCGCGCTCATAGATACCGCCGTTGGGGAGGATCGATACGGGGAGAGCGAATGCATCGTCAGGATCAGTGTAGAGGAAGGGGTTCTTGTCGCGGATGGCCTGAGTAGGCATAGCGCGGTAAGCCTGAGCCTGATTTGAGTCATCGAGGATGAAATGTTCCTGCGAAGTAGAGGTGTTCTGCACACCGCCGAGGAGTGAAAGTTCAACCTTCTTGATGGGCTTGTAGGTGAGGATGCCGGTGAGACGGAAGTCGGAGACACCAAGCTTCATGTAGTTGTTCTCAAGCTCATGGAGGATGTTGAAGGGTGCATAGTTACGTGTATAGAAGGTGTTGGCGTCAAGCGTACGCGACGTATTCATTGAATATGAATAGGGGTTGATGTCGAAGTCACGCTTCACCTCGCCGGTCACCATATCGGTCTCGCTTCCGAGTGTGCCGGGAGCTTTCTGCTTACGGAAAGAAGCGTTGCTGATAAGGTTCAAGGCAACCTTGTCGGAGATATTGAAGTTTGAGTTAAGGTTGGCGGTGTAACGCTGAACGTTGCTCTGCTTGTACCATCCCGGATCATACATAGCCGATGCAGATACATAGTGCTGAGCCTTTTCTGTACCGGATGATAGCGAGATAGAGTGTGTCTGCATCACCGATGTAGAGAACAGTTGGTCGAACCAGTCAGTGTTGCGGTACTCAGCCTCGCGCAGATACTGGGCACGGGCCTCAGGAGTATTTGCAAGACCGAACTGACCGGAAGTTGCATCATATTCGGAGATGAGCTGATACATCTTGCCATAGACACCGCTTGACGATGCATTGGCGATCTCAGCATAGTTGAGATAACCCTTATTCGCAAGTTCCTGATAGATGCCCATCTGATCCTGCGAGTTCATGATGTTGAAAGTGCTGTAGCTGGGCTTCAGGCGCATGGTGAACTCACCGTTGTAGGTAAGTGAATTGCGTCCGGCCTTACCTTTCTTTGTGGTCACGACGATCACACCGGCCATCGCGCGCGCACCATATATAGAAGTGGCTGAACCGTCCTTGAGGATGTCGAAGCTCTCGATGTCGTCGGCATTAAGACCGGCGATAGCTGATGATATAAGGGTCTCGGCGTTACCGGATGAAAGATCATCGGCAGACACGTTGGTCACGTCCTCCATGATCACACCATCGACAACCCAAAGAGGCTTGGAGCTACCATAAATAGAAGTGGCACCACGCACACGGATCTTGGGAGCTGTACCGAAAGTACCTGACACGTTCTGAACCGATACACCGGCAGCACGTCCTTCAAGGCTTCGGCTGATATCGGCCATACCGCCGATGCGGGCATCCTGTGCGTCAATCTTTGTAGCAGCACCGGTGAAGAGACGCTTGTCCATCTTGGTCATACCGGTAACCACAACTTCGCCGAGTTCCTCGGCTGAGCTTGAAAGCTCGATATTCATTTTGCCGTCAGTAATCGCTACTTCGGCGGGCTTCATACCTATATAGGTGACTACAAGGTATTTAGCAGTAGGGGGGGCTGAAATTGTAAACAAACCGTCTATGTCGGTGACAGTCTGGGTCTTCGTTCCCTTGACTGTGACGGTCGCACCCACGATCGGCTCTTGATCATCAGCCGATATTACCACGCCCGACACTTTACGCGTCTGAGCTGCTGAAAGTCCGATACCTGCGAGTATCATGACTATAAGCATGAAGAGGGTTTTTCTCATATACACTGTGAAACAATAAATTGGTTAAAATTTCTATTATTTGCAATATTTACGGATATCCACTAAAATCACTATGTATTCAGTGTTTTTAACGTAGGATTCGCAAAATTAATACTTTTTTTCATAATAATCCTAATAAAATTTGAATTTAACGCTAAAATCGATGAAATTAATGGCATTTTGTTAGTTTTAACGCTCAAATGTTAAAATTCGGGCTTTAAAACGGGGATTTCAAGCCCGTTTTCAGCACTGTCCGTCAATAAGGAGCCGCGTTACTTATTCAACAAGCATGACAAGCATAACAATTTGAAAAATTTCCGTCGGTTTTACTTAGTATATTGCGCTTTTTATAGTAATTTTGCAGAAAACAACTAAACTGCACACAACAAAATGAACAACGAATTGGACTGGGGGAACCTTTCATTCGGTTACATCCCAACAGATTACAACGTACGCTGCTACTTCCGCGACGGGAAGTGGGGTGAGATAGAAGTGTCGCAAAGCGAGGAGATCAATCTCCACATCGCCGCCACCTGCCTGCACTACGGTCAGGAGATCTTCGAAGGGCTGAAGGCTTTCCGTGGAAAGGACGGCAAGATCCGTGTGTTCCGTCTCGAAGAAAACGCGCGCCGCATCCGCGAATCGGCCAAGGGTATCCTCATGGAACCGCTGCCCGAAGAAAAATTCAAGGAGATGGTGATGAAAGTGGTCAAACTCAACGAACGCTTCGTGCCCCCCTACGGCTCAGGCGCATCGCTCTATATCCGTCCGCTCGAACTCGGTATTTCGGCTCAGGTCGGTGTGAAACCTGCCAACGAGTATCTGTTCATGATCCTCGTGACACCCGTCGGCCCGTATTTCAAGACCGGATTCAAGCCCACCAACATCTGCATCATGCGTCAGTATGACCGCGTAGCCCCCAACGGTACCGGCCTGTGGAAAGTCGGAGGCAACTATGCCGCATCGCTCACCGCCGGCGAACATGCCCACGAACTCGGCTACTCGGCAGTGCTCTATCTTGATCCGAAAGAGAAAAAGTATCTCGACGAATGCGGTCCGGCCAACTTCATGGCTATCAAGGACGGCGTGTATATCACTCCAGCTTCCAACTCTATCCTCCCCTCGATCACCAACAAGAGCCTCATGCAGCTCGCCGAGGATATGGGTGTGAAGGTGGAACGCCGACACATCACTGTTGACGAACTGAAGGATATCGACGAAGCAGCAGCCGTCGGAACAGCAGCTGTCGCATCGCCCGTCGGTGAGATCCATGATCTTGACACAGGCGAGAAGTATATCGTATCTAAAAACGGAGAACCCGGCCCTATCACTACCGAACTCTACCACACTCTCCGCGGCATCCAGCTCGGCGAGATCGAGGACAAGCACGGATGGTGTACAATCGTAGAATAACCCCACGGATGAACTATCAGGACATCATTGACAAATATTATCCCGCAGGCTCACCCCTGCGGGATATTTATATGCGCCACTGCCGGTCAGTAGCCGACTTGGCTCTTGAGATAGCTGCGGACAAGCATCTCGATCTCGACCCTAAGGAGATCGAGGAAGCGGCGATGCTTCACGACATAGGTGTATTTCTTACGGATGCTCCCGGCATAGAGTGTCATGGAGATGAACCTTACATACTCCACGGAGTCCTCGGCGCGGATCTGCTCCGCAAGGAAGGGATGCCGGAGAGGGATGCGTCGGTGGCCGAACGTCACACCGGAGCTGGAATAACACCTGAGGACATACGCGATCAGCACCTCCCGCTCCCGACCGACCGTGACTATCTGCCTGCTACGCAGCTCGAACGCCTCGTGTGCTACGCGGACAAATTCTATTCAAAGAGCGGTGACATGAAGCGGAAACCGATGGAAAAGGTTGAGAGATCGATGGCACGTATCTCGGAAGCGACTCTCGCCAGATTCATTGAACTGCGAAAGGAATTTGAATAGCGACGAAGATACGTCGGTGATCCTGTGTCAAAATCAGCATGGAGTTGTTTATCCATTCAGACACAGCTACATTTTGGATCTGTCTATCTTGACACATCTACCCATCCTACATCTTACTCTCAATCTTCCAGCCCGGCGGCCTTACGGAAGTCGGCATAGTACTCCTGATTCTTCATCGGTGAATCAGGATCACCGAGGTATCTCTCCCCAAGCGTGATGATGAGAGCCCGCGTTTCAGGAGTGACCGATGCCCTTTTGATCAGTTCTTGGAATGCTGTCACGCGATCAGCCGACATCACCGCGGGCATTATCGACAGATACTCCACGAAATTCTGCTCCATGAAAGGCATTTGCAGGGACTTCGAAGTATCTGCGAAATCAAGGTTGTCCCAAAAATGTATGGCGATGAATCCGGCCATATCCTCCGGAGCGGAGATGGTCGCGGGGATCGACGGCAGTTCAAGCGACAGGCTGTCTGGCCGCGCGGCAACCGCCGCAACGGAAGCAGATTCAGAAGTTTCCTGCTGTCGGGCGGACACCTTGCCGCAGGCTGTCATTAATATCACGACTCCTGAAAGGCCAATGATCTGTAGAGTGTGCATCATAGTCATATATAAAAAATTTAAACGTGAGGTGATGCACACATCCGGCAAAATGAGTGTGTGTCATCAAAAATCAAACGGCAAGGAGTGTAATATTGTTTTTCATATTTGCATATTAGCCACACATTAGTTTACTTTGTGACTGCAAACCTAAACCTTAAATGTCCATTCAATGAGATTACTTCTTCTCATCATATCCATCCTGCTCCCCGTCGTGGTCATGGCCGCGGACCGGTCCATGAGTTCCGGAAGCGGGTATATCTTTATATGTATCGGTGTAATCATAGTTATCGTCAGTCTGTCCCTCATCCTCATCCGTCATTTCGAACGTCGCCGTTTCGCCCGAAAACTTGATTCGGAACTACGCCCTACGGTCACTCAGATCATCACGTCACTTGAAGATTCACTCAAATCTCCGGATGGAGACGAACGCCGCCAATTAATAACCCTCGCGCTCAAAAATGCCTCCGACCTGCTTTCACGTATAAATATGGATGTCGATCGCATCCCCGCCGGAGACTGCGGCCGGATTAATGATGGTAATGATCAAGATACGCAGGTGATAGAAAATCCTGAGAATGGAAGCGATGACGGCGCGCAGGAAGAGATCCCAACGGCTGAACTATCCACCCCTGCGGCAGACATCGAAACTCCGGTAAACACCGAAACCGATTCCATAAAGATCCCGCCGCTTGACGAGAGCACTTATAATAAGGCTGTGGATTATGTGGTAAGCAACATTAAGCGTCCGGATCTATCTGTCGAGGAACTCAGCGGACATCTCGGCATGAGTCGTGTGCATCTCTACAAGAAACTGAAAGCCACTACCGGAAAGACACCGATAGAATTTATCCGTCAGATCCGGCTGAAACGCGGAGCTGAAATGCTACTCGAAAGCAAAATGACTGTATCGGAGGTAGCCTTTCAGCTCGGCTACAATAATCCTAAATATTTCAGTAAATATTTCAGGGAGGAGTTCGGTGTATTACCGTCGGTCTATCAGAGCAATGGAGGCAAGACTTCTGCCGTGAAGGCATAAAATCGCGTCGTCAGATCCTACCTTAAATCTCATTTTCCTGATACCCGTCACCCTGCGTTACGGAAATATTCCATACCTTTGCATTCGATAGTAATCCCAACCCTTAAAAAAAATACCATTCAGCACCACCACGTCAATGAAACCCCGTCTTTTTGCTGCCATATCTGCCGTAGGTCTGCTCTTGCTGGCCTGTACGCCTGAAAGAGTCGAAAAAACTGATCTCGGCGTTACCGTCAACCTCTCCCCTACCACTGAAAACTCCGTCAGGAAAGTACGTCTGCAAGTGCTTGGCGACCGTATCATCCGCGTATCCGCCACTCCGGACAGAAAATTCGCCGAAGACAATAGCCTGATAACCGTCCCGCAGAAATCACCTACAGAGTATGCAGTAACGGAGACAGATTCCACAGTCTCGGTCATAACCTCATCCGTCACAGCGACAGTCAGCCTTGAAAGCGGTGACGTGAAGTTTTATGACAGCTATGGCAAGCTGATAGCAGCAGAGGCTGACGGCGGACGCTCTTTCTCTCCGATAGAGGTTGAAGGAACGAAAGGCTACACTGTCCGGCAGGTATTCAAATCGCTCAACGAGGAAGAGGGTCTCTATGGTCTCGGCCAACATCAAAGTGACGAATTCAACTACAAGGGACGCAACGAAGAGCTTTTCCAGTACAACACAAAAGTTTCAGTTCCCTTCATTATATCGACAGATAATTACGGTATTCTCTGGGACAGCTACTCACTCTGCCGATTCGGCAATCCCGAACCATACAAACAGCTCGGAGAAGTCTTCAGGCTCTATGATAAGGATGGTAAGGAGGGAGCGTTGACCGGCACATACGTCCCCGCAAAGCCGGAGGAGGAGACACTCATCCAGCGCGAGGATTCCATCTATTTCGAACATCTCATCCGCAAGGAGCTGAAGCATGTGGTCAATCTCCCGCAGGATTTCCGATACAATGGCTCACACATTACCTACGAGGGTGGGATCGAGCCGTCGGAAAGCGGCGAATTCAAATTCAACCTCTATTATTCGGGATACATGTCAGTCTATATAGACGGAAAGGAAGTAGTGCCCGAACGCTGGCGCACAGCGTGGAATCCCAATTCCTACAAATTTTCCGTCGAGCTTGAAAAGGACCGTCGCGTACCCATAAAAATAGACTGGCGTCCCAACGGATCTGTGGCCTACTGCGGACTGCGTGTCTATTCTCCTGTCGGGCAAGACAGTCAGCTCGACATGAGCTGGTGGGGCGAGATGCAGGATCAGATCGACTACTATTTCATCTACGGTGAGGATATGGACGAAGTGATCAGCGGTTACCGCACGCTCACCGGCAAAGCTCCGATCATGGCCAAGTGGGTGCTCGGTTACTGGCAGAGCCGCGAGAAATACAACACACAGAAGGAAGTGCTCTCGACGCTCGCGGAGTTCAGGAAACGCAACATACCCATCGACAACATTGTCATCGACTGGCTTCACTGGAAGCAGGACGCATGGGGAAGTCACGAGTTTGACCGCGACCGTTTCCCCGATCCGAAAGGAATGGTCGATACCATACATGACATGCACGGACGTGTGATGATCTCCGTATGGCCGAAATTCTATGTGACCACCGATCACTACAAGGAATTTGATAAAAACGGATGGATGTATCAGCTTCCCGTCAAGGACAGCATACGTGATTGGGTAGGACCGGGCTATCTCGGCTCGTTCTACGATGCCTACGATCCCGATGCCCGCAAGCTGTTCTGGAAACAGATCGAGGATCATTACGTGCCGCTCGGAATGGACGCATGGTGGATGGATGCATCCGAGCCCAACATCCGTGACTGCACCGATCTCCAATACCGTAAGGATCTCATCACTCCGACAGCCCTCGGTCCATCGACAAAATATTTCAACGCCTACGGTCTGATGAACGCCGAGGCCATCTATGACGGGCAACGCGCCATCAATGACAATCGTGTCTTTCTCCTCACACGTTCAGGTTTCGCCGGACAGCAGCGTTACTCAACGGCGACATGGAGCGGTGACATCGCCACCCGCTGGGAGGACATGAAGGCGCAGATCTCCGCAGGTCTCAACTTTGCATCGTCGGGCATACCTTGGTGGAGCATGGATATCGGCGGCTTCTGTGTCGAGGACCGCTATGTCGCCGCACAGAAGGAGTATAACAAGACCGGAAATGAAAATGCCGACCTGAAGGAGTGGCGCGAGCTGAACACACGCTGGTATCAGTTCGGGGCATTCGCACCCTTGTTCCGCGCACACGGACAGTGGCCCTACCGCGAGATTTTCAATATCGCACCTGAAAATCATCCGGCCTATAAATCGGTCATCTACTATACAAATCTCCGCTATGATCTCATGCCCTATCTCTACTCACTGGCTGCCTTGACTCACTTCAACGATTACACGATCATGCGACCGATGGTGATGGATTTCACATCCGACAAAACCACGCTCAACATCGGCGACCAGTACATGTTCGGTCCTGCCCTGCTCGTAGCCCCGGTCTATACTTACGGAGCTAAGTCGCGCGAAGTATATTTCCCAGAGGGCACTGACTGGTATGACTTCTATACCGGGAAGGAGATCAATGGGGGGCAGACAGTCAATGTCGCCGCTCCCTACGAGCGGATTCCGCTCTTTGTCCGTGCTGGATCGATCATTCCCTTCGGTCCGGCACTCCAATGGAGCGATGAAAAACCTGCGGACGTCATCAATCTTTATGTCTATGCCGGACAAAACGGAGAGTTCATGCTCTATGAAGATGAGAATGTCAACTATAATTACGAGGATGGTCGCTATGCCGTGATCCCGCTCAAATGGAATGATGAAAGGCAGACACTTACGATAGGCGAACGCGCAGGACAATTCCCCGGTATGCTGCGCAACCGCCGTTTCAACATCATAAAAGTTTCGAAGGATCATCCCGTCGGCTATGGTCGTGACAATAAAGGCATCGAGGTTGCCTACAACGGTTCTGCGAAAACCATAAAACTCTGACCGTCCGAAACATCTGCAATACCATGACAACCGTAAGCAAAAAGTTCAACACAGCTCTGTTGCTTTGCCTCCTGTGTGTAGCAGCTTCGTTCTTTTTCTGCGCGATAGCAGCCGATCCGCGTGCACGCAGTTTCAACGACGGATGGAAATTTATCCTCGCTGACTCACCTGAAATGGCCACACCCGATTTTGACGACAGTTCGTGGCGGAAACTCCGACTCCCCCATGACTGGGCGATCGAAGGGGATTTCAGTGAGGATAACCCCTCCGGGCCGGGTGGCGGCGCGCTACCCGGCGGCGTAGGATGGTATCGCAAGACCTTTACCCTCTCACCGCAGGAGCGCGACAGGAATATATTCATTGACTTCGACGGATCGTACATGAACACGACTGTCTATGTCAACGGTCATGAGCTCGGAACCCGGCCTTACGGATACGCATCTTTCAGCTATGACATCACTCCCTATCTCAACGGCGATGGTGAGAATGTGATTGCCGTCCGTGTCGATAACGCAGAGCAACCCAATTCACGATGGTACAGCGGTTGCGGCATCTATCGCAACGTGTGGCTGCGCGCTCTCAGCGACATCCACATCCCCTTATGGGGTCAGCAGATAACGACCCCAGAGGTCAACGACTCAACCGCCCGCATCGAGATAGACACCGAGATCGTAAGCACGACCAAGAAGCCGGTTTCAGTAAGCATCTATTCGACCTTAATGGATGCCGAAGGCAAAATGATCGGACGCACGGACATAGAGACAGTGAAGATTGAAAAAAAGCATCCCGACACCAAAGTCAAGGGGACTATCAATGTAACCCGACCCCATCTCTGGAGCACGGATGACCCTTATCTCTACACCATCGCCACTTTTATTTCCGACAGTTCTACAGGCGAACTGCTCGACTCCTATATCACCACCACTGGTCTCCGGTATTTCAACTTCGATCCGGCCTCCGGCTTCTCGCTGAACGGAAAACCGATGAAGATCAACGGGGTGTGTATGCACCATGACCTCGGAGCACTCGGAGCTGCCGTCAACACCCGCGCTATCGAGCACCGCTTTGAGATATTGAAAGAAATGGGCTGCAACGCCTACCGCGCGTCACACAACCCTCCCGCACCTGAAGTGCTCGACCTCTGTGACCGCATGGGCATACTTGTCATGGACGAGTCTTTTGACATGTGGCGCAAGCGCAAGACCCGCCACGACTATGCGCGCTACTTCCCCGAATGGCATGAGTGCGACCTGACCGATCTGATACGCCGTGACCGCAACCATCCGTCGGTGATAATGTGGAGCATCGGTAATGAAGTCCTCGAACAGTGGCGCGATGCAAAGGCCGACACTCTTTCGCTTGAACAGGCCAACCTGATCCTTAATTTCGGACACGGCAAGGATATGCTTGCTTCCGAAAACGGAAATATGAGCGTCAATTCGCTCCTTACGAAAAAACTTGCCGGAATGGTGCGTGAACTTGATCCATCACGGCCGGTCACCGCCGGATGTAATGAACCCAAACCCGGCAACCACCTGTTCCGTTCGGGTGCGCTCGACATAATCGGTTACAATTATCACGATGACTGGTTTGATTCAGTCCCGAAATGGTTTCCTCATCACCCCTTCATCATCACAGAAAGTGTTTCGGGGCTTATGACACGCGGTTACTACCGAATGCCGTCGGACAGCATGTACATCTGGCCAAAACGCTGGGACAAGGCTTTCAAAGATCCGTCGCTCGCCTGCTCGTCATACGACAACTGCCATGTGCCTTGGGGTAATTCCCATGAGGGGACACTCCGACATGTAAATGAGAAGGATTTCATTGCCGGACAGTTCATCTGGACCGGCTTCGATTACCTCGGTGAACCGACTCCCTACGGTTGGCCGGCACGTAGCTCCTACTTCGGCATAATTGATCTTGCCGGAATCCCGAAGGATATATATTATCTGTATCAGTCGCAGTGGCGTCCCGACAAGAATGTCCTGCACATCTTCCCCCATTGGAACTGGGAGGAGGGTCAGGAGATCGACTTGTGGGCCTACTACAACAATGCCGATGAAGTCGAACTGTTCATCAACGGCGAGTCGCAGGGCATACGCCACCCCGAACCGGGGAAATATCACGCCGCATGGAGGGTACGGTTCACGCCGGGAACGGTTAAAGCCATCAGCCGGAAGGACGGACACAAGGTGGCTGAACAGACCATACGCACGGCTGGCCAGCCATACGCTATCCGTCTGACTCCCGACCGTGCGATGATCACGGCAAACGGAAGTGATCTGAGCTATGTATTGGTGGAGGTGACAGACCGGGAGGGCAATCTGTGTCCATGGGCTGAGGATCAGATTTCGTTTGACGTTTCGGGAGCAGGATTCAATGCCGGTGTCGATAACGGATCTCCAGTATCTTCCGAACGCTTCAAAGCCGATGACCGCAAGGCTTTTTACGGCAAAGCCATGCTTATAGTACAGAGCACCGGCGAGGAAGGGCCGATAACCGTGCGCGCAACCTCACCCGCCCTTCGCCCGTCAACAATAACAATCAATGCCAACGACAACCGTCCGCGACAGCCATTGACAACAGCTTTAAAATAAGTATAAATATCAAGATATGAAGTCTCTACATACACTTGCCACCGCCGTGACACTGCTCACGGCCTCAATGACAGTAAATGCCGGAACACCCATATATCAGGACGAGTCGCGTCCGCTTGACGAACGTGTGGAGGATGCCCTCTCACGAATGACAATGCAGGAAAAGATCAACATGATCCACGCGCAAGGCAAATTCTCGTCACCCGGAGTGGCGCGTCTCGGCATTCCGGATCTTTGGATGAGCGACGGGCCTCACGGAGTGCGTGCAGAGATCAACTGGAACGACTGGGGCTACTCCAAGCGGACCAATGACTCGATCACCGCCTTTCCGGCTCTCACCGCACTTGCAGCGACGTGGAATCCGACTCTCGCCCATGCCTATGGCAATGCTCTCGGCGAGGAGGCCCTCTACCGCGAAAAGGATGTGATGCTCGGTCCGGGGATCAACATATACCGCACACCGCTAAACGGGCGCAACTTCGAGTATATGGGCGAAGATCCTTATCTCGCATCTGTGCTCGTTGTCCCCTACATCAAGGGTATGCAGCAGAACGGTGTGGCAGCCTGTGTGAAGCACTTCGCACTCAACAATCAGGAGAAATGGCGTGGCCATATCGATGTCCGTCTCAGCGACCGCGCCCTACACGAAATCTATCTGCCGGCTTTCAAGAGTGCTGTGACCGAGGGTGACAGCTGGAGCATAATGGGTGCATACAACAAGATCCGCGGACAGCACGCCTGCCATAATGAAATGTTGCTAAACAAGATCCTCAAAGATGACTGGGGCTACAAAGGGGTAGTGATCACAGACTGGGGTGGAGCACACGACACCCGCGAAGCAGCCCTCTACGGTCTCGACCTTGAAATGGGATCACACACAAACGGTCTGACATCGGAATCCGAATTTACGACAGATGATTACTATATGGCCCGCCCATATCTCGAAATGATCCAAAAAGATGAAGTTCCGGCCTCAACCCTCGACGACAAGACCCGCCGTCTGCTCCGTCTGAACTTCCTGACGGCAATGCGCCGCAGCAAACCGCTCGGATCTGTAGCATCGCCCGAACATTATGCCGTCGCTGAAGCCATAGGCAATGAGGCTATAGTCCTGCTGAAAAACGATCCTACAGTCAAAGGTGGAAATCCATTGCTGCCGCTCTCGCCCGATGTGAAATCCATACTCGTTGTGGGCGACAACGCCACACGCGATCTGATGAAAGGAGGCGGTTCATCCGAACTTAAAGTGAAGGACAACGTCACACCGCTCAAAGGTCTGCGTACCATCTACGGCGACAAGGTTAAATATGCTCAGGGTTACCGTGCCGGCCGACCCATGTATTCCAACGTCGAGGAGATCCCGGCCTCTGTTCAGGATTCACTCCGGGCTGAAGCTATCGCAATGGCCCGCGATGCAGAAGTGGTGATCTTCGTCGGCGGTCTCAACAAAAATCATCTTCAGGACTGCGAGGCAGCCGATCGTGAGGGCTATGCCCTCCCCTACGGCCAACCGGAACTTATCAAAGAGTTGAGCGAGGTCAATCCCAACCTGATCGTCATGCTGCTCAGTGGCAACGCCGTCGAAATGCCTTGGGCATCCGAAGTTCCCGCCATCGCACAGGCATGGTATCTCGGCTCAATGGCCGGAAAGTCCATTGGCAACGTCATCAGCGGAAAGGTCAATCCCTCCGGCAAACTCCCCTTCTCTTTCCCGGTCAGACTTGAGGACAACAGTGCGCACAGTTTCGGAACAATAGCCTATCCGGGTGATTCAATCAGAGAAGAGTATCTTGAGGATATCCTCGTGGGTTACCGCTGGCATGACACTAAGAAAATCCCAGCTCGCTATCCTTTCGGACACGGCCTCAGCTACACGACTTTTGACTACGGCAAGCCTGTCGCATCCGCCAAAACGATCGGAAAGGACGAATCACTCACTATAACTATCCCGGTAAGAAACACCGGCACGACTGCCGGAAAGGAGACCGTACAGCTCTATATCGGTGATGAAAAGGCTTCTGTACTGCGTCCGGTCAAGGAACTCAAAGGCTTTGAGAAGATCGAACTTGCACCCGGCGAGGAAAAGACCGTTAACTTCACAGTCAGCCCTGACGCTTTGAAGTTCTATGATCCTGCCACGGCTTCATGGATTGCCGAACCCGGTAAATTCCGCGCCTATATCGGCTCGTCATCCACCGACATCCGCGCAATAGTCCCGTTTGAGCTGAAATAAAAAGCTACCAAATCACATCAACCGTCACATTACACCTAATGATACTGTGTCAAAATTAACCCGGTTGTAGAACCCGCAATTTATACATTCTGCCACAGACTTACCAAGTATTTATCTTATTAAAGTAAGGATTACTGCATAGTCTTTTCAACCCTTATGCCGGGGCGGTTGTGGAGGGTGACGGCGACAAAGAGGGCGGCATCCTCCGCGGTGTAGTTGATGAAGTATCGTTCCGCGCCCATAAATTCAAGTATGAAGTCGGCTGTGTCGATGATCTCCGTGTCACCGGGACGGCCGGGTACTGTGCGTTCGATAATCCGGACGTCGAAACCGTTGACTTCGACAGCCAGACTTACAGCCCCTGAAAGCGTGATCCCCTCCACACCGTGACGGCGGAGCACCACTGCCCCGTCATCGCAACAAATCAGTTCGATAGACGGCTTATCCCTACGGGTTGCAGACAGGGTGAGCACTCCCGGTAGCAGGAACTGCCTGACCGGCCCGCGATCGCCTCCTCTGGCAGTAAATGCAACGATGGCAGCCGCGATCACGGCTGCTATCACATAGAACTCCACGCTGTCAAAGACGGCAAGCGTGACAAGCGTATTAATGAAATCAAGGATTACAGGGACATTACACATTCCACAAATTTAGCAAGCTTTTGCCAAACGAGCAAACAACCCGCGAGAATTAAGCGTTAGACTGATACAGCGGATGTATAAAAATAATCAATATATCCCCTTGTTCATCCCATTATCAAAATCAACGTTCAACTATTTTCCCGTTTCAACCATGTTGCTAACCGCCCTGATTCCGTCGAACAAAGTGGCACAGTGGCTGCTTGTTCATATCCATCACCTGCTCGACCTCATCGGTCTTGAAAAAGATCAGTTGATCGAGGAGATAATCTATGTCGCAATAATCGTCTGCCTCGCACTTTTCCTCGGCTGGGCCATCAAATCAATCGTCCTATACGCTCTGCGCAAGTTCATGCTCCTGCGCCATAGCGAGGTCGGCAAAGAGCTCATCAGTCACAATGTGCTGGGACGTTGCAGCCACATCATCCCGCCGCTCGTCCTGCTCGCGCTCCTGCCTTTCGCCTTTACGGAAGAAACTCCTGTCCAGACCATAATTTACCGAATTTTACTCATCTACACTGTAATCGTAGTTTGCCGGGCCGTCTGCACTGTGACGAGTTTTATATGGTTGCGTTTCGATCAGACACGCAATAGCAAGAACCTGCCTCTGCGTGGCATCCTCGACACCACTCTCGGCATCATCTGGTTCATTGCCATAATAATCAGTATCTCGATCATAGTCAACAAGTCGCCTGTCAACCTCTTCACCGGTCTCGGTGCATTTGCCGCCGTACTCATGTTGGTGTTCAAGGACAGTATTCTCGGACTCGTTGCCGGACTCCAGCTCTCGCAGAACGACATGCTTCGCGTGGGTGACTGGATCGTCGTTCCCTCGACGATCGCCAACGGTATCGTGATCGATGTCACCCTCACTGCCGTAAAGGTGCAGAACTGGGACAATACCATCGTAACCCTCCCTCCCTACACCCTCATCTCCACCTCCTTCCAGAACTGGCGCGGAATGTCGGACAGCGGATGTCGTCAGATAGCACGTTCAGTAATCATTGATTCGGATACCATCATGCCTACCACCCCCGACATGATAGCCACCCTGAGAGCCAAATATCCCATCATGGACAGCTACCTCAAAAAGATCGAGGCTCTCGGCCATCCTGACTACGATCCGGGATTGGCTACTGTCAACGGCACAAACAAGACCAACCTCGGCCTCTTCCGCATCTATATGTGCCAGTGGCTTCTCAATAATTCAGCCATACGTCACGACCAGCAGATCCTTGTCCGCGTGATGGCACCGACCGGTGAAGGCATACCCCTGCAGATCTGGTGTTTCACTGCCACGACAGCGTGGACTGCCTATGAGGCTATCCAAAGTGAAATGTTCGAACACATCGCCGTCACCGCTATCGACTTCGGCCTGCGTCTGTTCAACGATCCCTCAGGCACGGATGTCACCACTGTGCGCATGACCAACGCCACTCCTCTTCAGCCTGCAGCACCTCCCGTCAGAGCCACCGAGCCCAGACCGGCCGACATGACAGACCCCGCTCCCGCAGTCAAAGCCGACTCATCGCTCGCAGGAAACACCAACTCAACAAATGACAGCACAAACACATCCACAAATGCGGGTAATACCAAACCCTCAAGTGACACGGCCAACGGCAATCAAGCATAAACAAACGATGTGAATTTCACATCCATACTCCTGATATACAGTACGGGGGATTTGCCAAGATTGAATCTCGGCAAATCCTCCGTACTATATTACCATATATTGTATAATCAATTACTGTATAATCAATCAAGTCCGAAGGTGGCACGGATTGATGCACGGATGGCCGAGGCAGGACCGCGGTCATCTTTCAATATCGTGAGGATGGCACGGATGTAGGCATCCTTGTCGTCGCGTTTCAGTCCGCAGGCACGCGCAACATGACTTTCAGACAGCATGGTCTTACGGTTATAGACCCGCAACACGGAGTCATAGTCGCCCTCATTGATATAGCGTCGGAAATCACGGCAATACTGCTCATATATACCACGCGGATTGATGGACTGACAGAGGTCATTGATATGCTCCTCCAGCTTGTTGATATTGGCAAAACGGCCATCTATACGGTGCTCGACGGTCTTTTTGACTATGTGTCGCGTATGCATCAACGCCTGCTGACGCAGATCTGTCTCGAAAAGCCTCATAATGGCTTTCTTTACCTTGGCAAACACCTCGTCAGGGTCGCGGTGATAATAGGCAGCAACGGCACGCACCACATTCTCCAGCATGAATATGTTTTCGATCTCCGCCACATCGGGGACAAATACCTGTTTCTTCCTCAGATAGCCCACCTCACCTTCGTCGCGGCGGTCACGATCGACAATGCCGAAGGCATCAAGATTATGGAAGGCGCGCAGGCTGTTGAATGTACGGGTCGATTCGATGACACGGTCACAACCTCCGAGCGATTTGACGGTATAGTCCGGAAAGATGAGGGGATAAAGCTTCGCATCAATGGAGTTGACCCCGTCGCCCTCGATGAAGAGCACCGGCTTGCGCGCACCGACAATGGCGAGAAAGACCTCATCGTTAAGCCCGTCGGCCGAGGTCATGAAATCATAGTCCCACTCTCCCGCCGCAGAGTCGCATGACTTGACCCATATAGTAGTGCCGTCGGCACGCGTCGAGGCGAATGAAAGATCGTGGGTGATGTAGATAAACGTACAGTCAGGTCTCAGCCTCTCGATGCTGTCCCAAAGCGAACGCGTGGAGGAAGGATGGAGAAAAAGATCGGGTGACTCGACAAAAATCACCCCATCCTCCGGCGCATACATCGACGCACCGATATAGTAGAGCACCGCTTTCTCTCCAGCCGACAGTTTGGACGAAGAGTAAGTGTCGTCGGAATTTCCACTGCCGAAAATCAGACGTCCACTCTCGATGAGTATTCGGTTGTCGGGAAACACACGTTCCCACAGCTCAATCAGCCGGTCGAGGCGGGTGGTCGGAAGCACGTCGCGCTTGGGATGGCGCACCTTGCGTGCCCTTCCGTCCTCACCATCGGGGTAATACTTGAACTGGATGAGATTGGTCATCTCTTCGTGGAGCATCAACGCAAGCAGACGGTCAAACTCCCCACGGATGTCGCTGCGTATGATCCCTGTCCCGCCGTCGGTCACGCTATGATAGAGCGTGTCAACCGAACCTTCGATCAGGCTTTCGTCATCGCGGCCGTAAAGAGCTTTTATGGCCGACATTTTGAATGCCTTGCTTCCGAGCGAGGCCATCATGCGGTTGGCAAAACGGGTCTTTCCGGAACCGTTGGCACCGATTATGAGTATCTGGCGGTTTTCAGCCGTATCGACGGTCAATGGCGCACCTCCCGTGCGCGGAGGGAGAGTTATTATCATGGTCAGTGAAGTTTAGAGAATGAACGGTAAAAAGGTCGGAACGTAAATGCCCGCTCCGGTGTCAGTTTGAACGCTGATATTCCGACGGAGAAAGCCCCACGAGGTGTTTGAAATATTTCCCGAATGACGACTGATTGGGGAAATTCAGTTCGTAGCTCACCTGCTGGATATTCTTGCCGGAGAAACGGAGCAGATTCTTCGCTTCGAGAATCACATAGTCATCTATGATCTCTGCCGCCGACCGTCCGAGCGACTCCTTGATTATGAGCGAGAGGTACTTGGGAGATATGAACAGCTTGTCGGCATAGAAAGCCACCGAACGCTCACGGTGATAATATTCATGGACAAGCTCAATGAAATCATTGACGTAGGCTGCCCGGCGCGAACGCGGACGTTCCTTGCTCTCAGCCGGGATGGAGCGGGTGATTATCTGTATGAGCTGATAGGTCAGCGCGGCTATCACACAGCGTGCTATAGATTTGGAATAGGTATTGTCTGAATCACGGGTGTTGTGATGGAGTATGGCATAGTACTCCTTGAGCAGCTTGCCATCGTCAAGAGAGATATCGTGGACGATCTTGCCCTCGCTATTAGATACCGGACGAGGGATCGACCCAAGGATATTAAGATCAAAGTTGATGTCGCGGATGAAATCCCTTGAGATAAAAAGCATGTAGCAATCCAACCCATTCCAGTCGATACTCTTGATTTTATAAAATGAATCGGGGCGGGTAACAAGGATTGAATTAGGCCGGAGGACAGTCGTATTCAGATTGACTTCGATCTCAAGCTTTCCGCCGAAACACAGCAGCCACGCCATTCCGTCGAACCTCACCGGATCACTATCGAAGAAATTATCGTCCGTACGCCCTGACTCCGTCATACGTGTGAACACATAGTCATCACCGAGAGTGGAGAACTCGGTGAAAAAATTTTGCATCAATGCAAGCTTCGTTAAATCCAACGGTTTGCCCATTTCAATAATGAGGATTTGAGGGATGATTTTTATAGTTCGAGGGCAAAATTAGCAAATTTTACATAAATCTACCATATTCGGACAAAATTTCTGCTATTATCGACACTCTAATTCCAAATCTGACCAATCCACCATCCTCGATTTGGATTATTAAGCGATTATAAGTACTTTTGCACAATATTTTTCACGAATCATCCACAATGGACCAAGATCTCAAAAAAAGCCTCTTACAGGACCCTGACGGGCTGCTCACATACGAATACATCGCCAACCATATCGGTGGCTGTGACGAAATCATGAGCGAACTGGTCGATAACATGATACTTGTCGATTCCACAGGCCAGTTCACCGTTTCGGCTGCCCGCTATCTTTACGCCATAGATCCCGAAAATTACGCCGGTGCTATCTCCAAGCTTATCTCAGCCGCTATCGAGAAGGACCGTGAACGCCGCTATCTGCCCGATCTCGTAACCACTATATGGGGACCGGACTATGCCGAACATGCCGAAGAACTGTCCGCGAAGGACGACAATTTCCGCCGTATCTACAAGCGGTTAAATCCCCCGCAGGGACTCTGACACGGACATCCTAACCTGAAATTCATTCACATCTGATACAGCAGGCGCACGATGAACATTGTACAAGTGTTTCCGGGTAAGATCTGGGGAGGAGCGGAGCAATACATCCTCGACCTGAGCACAGCCCTGACCGCACAGGGCCACAGTCTCACCTACGTCACCCGCGATTCGGAGGCCGTCGGCTCACGTCTGAAAGCAAGCGGCAATGAATACACCCCTCTGCCGTTCCGGTGGGCACTTGACCGCGGGACAATCAGGCAGCTTGCAGAAATCATACGTTCGTCAGAGGCGGATGTGGTCAACATTCATAACACGCGTTTTGTCCCTGTCGCCATTCTGGCCAACAGACTTGCCGGCAACCGCGCACGCGTGATCCTCACCCATCATGAGGCCCACCGCACTCCTGCAAATATCTTTTTCCGCCACCTTTTCCGGCAACTCGACAGGATAATTTTCGTTTCGGAAATGGCGCGCAAATGCTGGCACGGCGCAAACCGGTGGTTTCCGGAGGAGAAATGCACCGTTGTCCACAACAGCATCCCCCCTTTCGAGCCCTCCCCTGTAGAGGCGCTGCGCGACAAGTATTCAATCCCAGCCGACACCCCCCTGCTCGTATTTTCAGGACGCGTACGCGAATCGAAAGGCTGCGGCGACATAGTCAGGGCACTTTCAATGCTTGCCCACAGAAAATTCGCAATGGTATTCATAGGATCATGCCATCCGAAAGACTATACCGGACAATTGCAGGCACTCGCAGCCGAACACAATATTGCCGGGCGCATTCATTTCTATGGCTTCAGTTCCGAAGCCCGGCAGCTCATGAGTCAGGCCGACATAGGAATCTCACCCTCGATCGTCCGCGATTCATTCCTCCTCTCCAACATTGAGTTTCAACAGAACGGAGTCAGCATCATCACCACTGATAACGGTGGACAGCCTGAATACGTGACCGACAGGGTGACAGGACTTCTCGTCAGCCCGCGCAAACCGGAGGAACTCGCGGAAGCCATAGATCTGCTCCTCACCGACGTCCCCCTGCGGAAACGCATAGGCGAGGCAGGCAAAAAATACTTTGACGACAACCTATCCTACGATAAATTCATCCCGCGCATACTCCGGATATATGCCGGAAAAGCATAGATCTGTCAACCATTCCACAGGAAACTCTGTTTCATCAATAAGACAATATACCCCCATTATTTTTTCATAGAATCATGAAATCCGTAATCTCCACCCTCCTCATCCTCTGCACCCTCGCGGGTCTCACAGGTTGCGCATCCACCAATGCGAAAACCACTGAAGCCACTTCAGAGACAGAAACTAATCCTACAGCCACAATGGACAACAATACAATCAATCCCGGAGATGTGAAGGTGCTCCTTCACACCACCATGGGCGACATCACCATTCTTCTTTACGGTGACACTCCCCGCCACACCGAAAACTTCGTGAAACTCGTAAAGTCTGGCCACTACGACGGTCTGCTTTTCCATCGCGTCATCAACGACTTCATGGTTCAGGGCGGTGACCCTGATTCAAAGGACGCTCCCAAGGGCAAAATGCTCGGCGGAGGTGATATGGGCTACGAGATCGAAGCCGAAATCGATTTTCCCAAGCACTATCACCATCGCGGTGCGATCGCTGCCGCACGTCAGGGCGACAACGTGAACCCCGAACGCAAATCATCCGGCTCACAGTTCTACATCGTCACCGGACGCAAATTCTCTGCCGGCCAGCTCGACGCAATGGAACAGAAGGCCATCATGCAGCACAAGCAGGATGTGTTCAACCAGCTCTCAGCCGATTACCGCGACAGCATTATGGCAATGCGCCGCAACCGCGATCAGGCCGGACTTGACGCGCTCCGCGACAAACTCGCTGAGGAAACCGAAAAACTCACTGCCAACGATTCCACCTACTTCACACCCGAACAGCGCGAGATGTACATGCGCGAGGGCGGAACTCCACACCTCGACGGCACTTACACCGTCTTTGGACGTGTGCTCGAAGGCATGGATGTAGTCGATAAAATCCAGCAGGTCGAGACAGACGGCTATGACCGTCCCGTCGATGATGTCCGCATCATCTCCGCGACAGTGCTTCCTTGACATTTTTTTACGTTCCGATAAGGCTTAATTTCATAATTTAGCCCTAACTTTGCGAATCATACTTTCGCTCACCATACAAATTATAAAATTATGGCAGACATCAAATGTGTAGGCATACTGACTTCAGGCGGCGACGCTCCCGGCATGAACGCCGCCATCCGCGCCGTCACCCGCTCGGCGATCTACGGCGGCCTTAAAGTCAAAGGTATCTACCGAGGCTATAAAGGTCTCATCACCGACGAGATTCAGGAATTCAAGACTCAGAATGTTTCAAATATAATCCAAGCAGGTGGTACGATCCTCAAGACCGCACGCTGCAAGGAATTTACCACCCCCGAAGGCCGCCAGCTGGCCTACGACAATCTCAAGCGTCATGAAATCGACGCTCTTGTCGTCATCGGCGGTGACGGTTCGCTCACCGGTGCGCGCATCTTTGCCAACGAGTTCAATTTCCCCATCATCGGCCTCCCCGGCACCATCGACAATGATCTTTACGGTACTGACTCGACCATCGGCTACGACACTGCCCTCAACACCATCATGGAATGTGTCGATAAGATCCGCGATACGGCGACAAGCCACGAACGCCTCTTCTTCATCGAAGTGATGGGACGCGACGCAGGCTTCCTCGCGCTCAACGGTGCGATCGCCTCTGGAGCAGAAGCAGCCATCATCCCGGAGATCTCGACTGAGGTCGATCAGCTTGCCGAACTTATCGAGAACGGTTTCCGTAAGAGCAAGAACTCGTCCATCGTACTCGTGGCCGAAAGCCCCGTAACCGGTGGCGCGATGGGTCTCGCACAGCGTGTCAAGGACGAATATCCCGGCTATGACGTGCGCGTATCCATCCTCGGACATCTCCAGCGCGGTGGCTCGCCTACTGCTCATGACCGCATCCTCGCCTCACGCATGGGAGCAGCCGCTATCGACGCTCTTCTTGAAGAACAGCGCAACGTGATGATCGGCATCCGCAATGACGAGATCGTCTATGTGCCCTTCTCCAAGGCCATTAAGAACGACAAGCCCATCAACCGTGAGCTTCTTGAGACCCTCCGCCGTCTCTCCATCTGATGTTGCCCCGCCGCTCATCAAACACAAATCATAATAGCCAAACTCCATCCCCCCTGACTGTAAATGATAGAGGTCACAGATATCCGCAAGAGTTTCGACAAACTTCAGGTGATTAAAGGTGTGTCACTTTCAATCGCCGACGGTGAAATGCTGACCATAGTCGGGCCGAGCGGAGCAGGCAAGACTACGCTGCTACAGATAATCGGCACGCTTGAGCGTGCCGATAGTGGCAGCGTTAAATTTGACGGTGAGGAGATCACAGTGATGAAGGATTCGAAACTCGCGCGTTTCCGTAACCGTAACATGGGTTTCGTGTTCCAGTTCCATCAGCTCCTGCCGGAATTTACCCTTGAAGAAAACGTCGCCCTCCCGGCCCTGATCGGGGGCACAAGGCGTTCGGACGCATTCACCCGTGCAAGACAACTCCTCGGAGACCTTGGTCTCGGAGCGCGTCTGGATCACCGTCCATCAC
Source organism: Duncaniella sp. (assembly GCF_029056165.1). Classification (NCBI taxonomy): domain Bacteria; kingdom Pseudomonadati; phylum Bacteroidota; class Bacteroidia; order Bacteroidales; family Muribaculaceae; genus Duncaniella; species Duncaniella sp. The sequence continues at coordinate 32,226 of NZ_JAIDBW010000010.1, forward strand.
AACTGTCGGGCGGTGAACGACAGCGCGCGGCAGTGGCACGCGCCCTCATCAATGACCCGAAGGTAATTCTTGCCGACGAACCTACCGGCAGCCTTGACAGCTACAACCGTGCTGAACTTTACAAACTCTTCTTCGAACTGAGGGCGGCTACCGGCAAGACATTTATAATCGTCACTCATGACGATACGCTTGCCTTAAACTCCGACCGCGTGATCCACATGAAGGATGGCCTGATAGTCTGATTCCTCCCTCCGGCTCATAAGCGTCACCTAAAAATCTCACCATCACCCCACAGCCAATCATAATGTCCACCCTGCCTTTCCGTCTCCGATTTTTAGTCCCTGTAATCATCGCAACGCTGCTCACGGCATGTTCAGTCGAGGATGGCGTGGATGGACCTGTGGATGCACAGCTCTGGGATATTGTCACCTACGAAGGACATCTGACCGGAAATTCAGGTTCGGTATTCACTTTCCGGCAGGTCAATGATTCGCCGCTCATCACCCTCACTTCCAACAAGACACTTGAAGATACCGAGGCGGGAACGCGCATGATGATACGCTACATTCCTGAAAACGGCAAGGCATATACGGATGACAGGATCAACCTTCTGTCGGCCGCCCGAATCAACAATGGCTCAGCCGAGACAGAATGGAAAAAGGAATATGACAACTGGAACCGTGACAAGGTGTTCATCTATAGCTCGTGGCGGTCAGGTACGTACATCAATTTCCATCTGAGGCTCACGTATTCGACAGATCCGCGGGTGTTCACTCTCGTTCTTGACCCTTCGACTCGTGACTCGGAAATGCCTGAATTTTATCTGGTCCACATAATGGCCGAACCTACGGACTATCATGACCGCGCGTACTTCGCGTCATATAATATAGCTGAAATATGGGACTCGCCTTCCGTTAAAGGTGTGAGAGTCCACGTTGCCGACACCAATCTTAATAAAGATATTTTCACTTTCAATAAGGATAATTAACCAATAAATAAGACTTAAAGGACTATAATTTTGTCTTTTAGCCCGGTTACACAACCATTTGTCAATTGTGCAAATGGTTAAAGTTTTATTAAAAGCATATATATCTAAATATTATCGTTAAATTTGTGTTGAAAAAATAATATTTTTCAACGAGGCTTCCGTCGATCCCTCCCCGGCCTCATTTTTCATTTAATCGAATAACGATATGGCAAAAATCATAGGAGCTGTTGACATCAACAGAGAGCGATGTAAAGGATGTGACCTTTGCGTTGTCGCTTGTCCGTGCGATGTGCTCAAGCTCCAGCCCAAAGAAGTCAATGACAGGGGGTATCATTTCGTAACCGACGAGAACGCCGACAAATGCATCGGATGTGCCGCATGTGCTACCGTCTGTCCCGACGGATGCATCACGGTATATCGCGTCGTGGAGAAATAAACGACCCTTTATCTCCCTTAACGGCACACCTCCGTGCCGAAAATAAACTACGCAATTCTTTAAACACTCCTCCGGCGGTGACAATCATCACACACTGTCCGCCGGACACATCAAGAACAATATGCAAGACGAAGTCAGACTGATGAAAGGCAATGAAGCCGTGGCCCACGCAGCTATCCGCTATGGGGTTGACGGTTATTTCGGCTATCCCATCACTCCTCAGAGCGAGATCCTTGAGACGCTCGAAGAACTCATGCCGTGGGAGACAACCGGCATGGTCGTGCTTCAGGCCGAAAGCGAGATCGCTGCCATCAACATGGTCTATGGCGGTGCAGCAACAGGCAAAGCCTGCATGACATCATCGTCAAGCCCCGGCATCAGTCTAAAGCAGGAGGGCATCTCCTACATAGCAGCCGGACAGCTCCCGGCACTCATCATAAACTGTATGCGAGGAGGCCCCGGCCTCGGAACCATACAGCCCTCGCAGGCCGACTATTTTCAGGCCACCAAAGGAGGCGGCCACGGAGACTACCGCCTGATAGTCCTCGCTCCGGCTTCCGTTCAGGAGATGGCAGATTTTGTCGGACTCGGTTTCGACCTTGCATTCAAGTACCGCAATCCCGTCATGATGCTTGCCGACGGTATCGTCGGACAGATGATGGAGAAGGTAGTGCTTCCGCCCCAGCGTCCGCGCCGTACCGACGAAGAGATTGCTCAACAGTGCCCGTGGGCAGTGACAGGCCGTCCGGCCACACGAAAGCCCAACATCATGACCACACTTGAGCTTGATCCCGTGGCCATGGAGCGCAACAATATCCGCCTTCAGGAGAGCTACCGACTTATCGAAGCCAACGAAACCCGCTGGGAGGAGCATTGCACCGACGACTGCGAATATCTCATCGTGGCTTTCGGTTCAGTGGCACGCATCTGCCAGAAAGCCATGGAGGAAGCACGCGAGGAGGGCATAAAGGTCGGCATACTCCGCCCCATCACCCTCTGGCCTTTCCCGTCAGAAGAGATCAAGCGTCTGAGCAAGAAAGTCAAGGCCATCCTTGTCGTGGAACTCAATGCCGGACAGATGATCGAGGATGTCCGCCTGAGCCTTGAGGACCGTCTGCCTGTCCATCATTACGGACGCATGGGCGGAATCGTCATGGATCCCTCCGAAGTGCTCGATGCCCTTAAAAAAATCATTGAAAAGTAAGTGTCATGACTCCTGAAGAAATCAAACAAGCCTCCAATATAGTCCAGACCAAGCCCCGCTTGCTCAACGACAACATCATGCACTATTGCCCCGGATGCTCCCACGGAGTGGTCCACAAACTCGTTGCAGAAGTGGTCGAGGAAATGGGTGCGGAACACATCGCCATAGCGATCGCTCCGGTCGGATGTGCGGTGATGGCCTACAATTATATCGACATTGATTGGATCGAAGCGGCCCACGGACGTGCTCCGGCCATAGCCACAGCCGTCAAGAGGCTGAATCCGTCGCGCCTCGTATTCACATATCAGGGCGACGGTGACCTTGCTGCCATAGGCACCGCCGAGACCATCCATGCCGCAAACCGTGGCGAGAACATCGCCATCATCTTCATCAACAACGGTATCTACGGCATGACCGGCGGCCAGATGGCCCCTACAACTCTCGAAGGTCAGGTCACCTCCACCACCCCCTACGGACGTCGCGTAGAGCTTAACGGCTATCCCCTCCGCATCACTGACATCCTTACGATGCTTGACGGTACCTGTTATGTAACCCGACAGAGCGTCGAGACAGCCGCCGCAGTCCGCAAAGCAAAGAAGGCCATCCGCAAGGCTTTTGAAAACAGCATGGCCGGTCTTGGAACATCCGTAGTGGAAATAGTCTCCACCTGCAGCTCCGGTTGGAAAATGTCGCCGGTCAAGGCCAATGAATGGATGGAAAAGAACATGTTTGAAAAATATCCTATAGGGGATCTCAAGGATACAACTGCGAAGGACTGACACAGCACACTCCGACATAGTCATTAAAGAAGACAATTTATGAAAGAAGAAATCATCATAGCCGGCTTCGGCGGACAGGGCGTCCTTTCAATGGGTAAAATCCTTGCATACGCAGGACTCATGGACGGACTCGAAGTCACATGGATGCCGGCCTACGGACCTGAACAGCGCGGAGGCACGGCCAATGTCACCGTGATTCTTTCGGATGCCCCGATCAGCAGCCCCGTGCTTAATTCCTACGATACCGCCGTGTTGCTCAACCAGCAGAGTCTCGACAAATTCGAGTCGAAGGTCAAGCCCGGAGGTACGCTCATCTATGATCCGTACAGCATCCACCATGCTCCTACGCGCAAGGACATAAAGATCGTGCCGGTGGATGCAATGGAAGCCACATTCGAACTTTCCACAAGCAAGGCTTATAACATGGTGCTCCTCGGCGCACTCCTCAAGGTTCGTGACCTCCTTCCGGTCGAAGCCGTAATGAAGGGACTGAAAAAGACTCTTCCTGAACGCCATCATCATCTTCTGCCCGTCAACAAGGATGCGATACTTAAAGGCATGAGCCTGTCTAAGGACGAGCAATAGAATTTAGCCTCGGAAAGAATAGTCCTACACGCCGTTTCTCCGCCAATCGCGGGCAATAAATCGTCCGGAAATGACAATTTTGAAATTTTCTCAAAATTTCTTGTAAAAAAATTTGCACAGTTGAAAAAACCGTCTTAACTTTGCACTCGCAAAACGGCAGTAACCGCAACGCCAAAGGGCGATAAAAAACGGAGCTGCACGATGCATCTCAAAACCTTGGTGTGGTAGTTCAGCTGGTTAGAATACCTGCCTGTCACGCAGGGGGTCGCGGGTTCGAGTCCCGTCCATACCGCTGAGGAGAGAGGAGAATGAGTAATTGATAATCTTCGGATTTCGTTACTCATTCTTTTTTTTGTATCCATATTTCGACACTATGGCTCACCCGGCAGACTCTGGTACAAAATACAGAAACGCATATATGCAACAAAGGCTGTCGATCTCGACAGCCTTTCTGTAAGAATGTGATAAATTTCTTGGTTTTTCTACTAAAAAACTATTTTGCAACCGTAAAATTTTCGTGTTTGGTATTGATTCTATATCTTTGTCAGCTTCTCTTTAACTTTCTAAAGAGGCTTGATTAATTTCACGATACAAAGGTAAGGCGCAAATATTACAATCCGGTGACAATCGTAACACATTATAGTTACACGTCCCTATTTTAACATTTATTTAGAAAATCAGTCCTATATTCGGTCGCTTTTGGGCGATGAAAGCCATTAATTGTTGTCTCATTCATGAAAAACAGCCTTACGCCGACAAAGGAATTCCAGTCCATATCCTGATAACGACCTAAGCAAACCAAAGTCACACCCAAAATGTTTGGGTAGGTGAGAGAAATTAAGTAATTTCGCATCATAAAATAAAGAACTGACTATAACTCACAGTATATACATTATCAGGATGAGCAAAAAACTACTTGAAGTGCGCAACCTTCACGCCTCTGTCGAGGGTAAAGAAATACTCCGTGGTGTAAATCTCACAATCAACGAGGGTGAGGTCCACGCCATCATGGGTCCTAACGGATCAGGAAAAAGTACCCTTTCAGGGGTTCTCGCCGGAAATCCGTCCTACACTGTCACCGAGGGAGAGGCATTTCTCCACGGTGTGAACCTGCTTGACCTCTCGCCTGAGGATCGCAGTCATGAGGGACTCTTCCTCTCGTTCCAGTATCCGGTAGAGATTCCCGGAGTGTCAATGGTGAACTTCATGCGTGCGGCCGTCAATGCCAAACGCAAATATTTCGACGAACCGCCGTTGAGCGCAAGCGACTTCCTGAAAATGATGCGTCAGAAACGCGCCATCGTAGAGCTTGACAACAAACTTGCATCACGCTCGGTGAACGAGGGATTTTCCGGAGGCGAGAAGAAGCGCAACGAGATCTTCCAGATGGCCGTCCTCGAACCCCGCGTAGCCATTCTCGACGAAACCGATTCCGGCCTTGACATCGATGCGCTCCGCGTTGTGGCCGGAGGCGTCAACAAACTCAAGACTGACAAGAACGCCACCATAGTCATCACCCACTATCAGCGTCTGCTTGACTACATCCGTCCCGACTTCGTGCACATCCTCTACAAAGGACGCATCGTCAAGACAGGCGGTCCCGAACTGGCACTCGAACTTGAAGAAAAGGGCTATGACTGGATTAAGGAGGAGAATGACCTATGAGCAATGCCCTGACACAATACATAAAGCTTTTCGAGGAGAACCGCGACACCATCTGCTCTCACTCCGCCGGAAAGCTTAATGCCGTCCGTGACGAAGCTCTCGGCCGACTGCGCGATGCACGTCTCCCTGACAAAAACTGTGAAGGATTTGAAAAGACATCCATCGAGGAAATGTTCACGCCTGACTACGGTGTGAATATTTCCCGTGTCAATATCCCCGTTGACGTCGCTGCAAGCTTCAAATGCGACGTGCCCGCTCTCTCGACCTTGCTCGGACTGGTGATCAACGATGCTTTCGTCCCCACCTCGCTGCTCGAAAACAAACTTCCCGAAGGCGTCTTTTTTGGATCATTGCGCCGTGCAGCCGAGGAATTACCGGAGATCGTGAACCGCTACTATGCTTCCATCGCTCCGATGGACGAAGCCTCCGTAGCACTCAACACCCTCCTTGCGCAGGACGGAGTGATGATCTACGTCCCCAGTGGTGTGCGTCTGCCCCGCCCTCTTCAGCTCGTCAACATTTTCTCATCGCCCGTATCATCGGCTGCCTTCCGTCGTCTCCTCATCGTGATCGAGGATGGAGCGGAAGCCCAGCTGCTCGTGTGTGACCACACTCAGGAACGCACCAACAGCTACCTTGCGTCACAGATCGCCGAGATCCACGTCGGTGAAGGTGCACGCTTCGAAGCATGTTCGATCGAAGAATCCTCCGCGCTGACCTCACGCTATGCCCGCACATTCGTGCATCAGGAAGCCGGATCATACTATTCCTTCAATTCCACCACACTCACCTGCGGAACCACACGCAACGATTTTTCCATCGAGCTTAACGGAGAGAACGCCGAGACACACCTCGCCGGCATGGTCATCGGATCAGACAGCATGCACATCGACAATGACTCGTCCATCCGTCATCTCAAACCGCGTTGCCACAGCAATCAGCTGTTCAAATATGTGCTCGATGACACTGCCACCGGAGCTTTCGAGGGCAGCATACTCGTAGCCCCCGGTGCGCAATACACGGAAGCATATCAGAGCAACCGCAACATACTCGCCTCAACCACAGCGAAGATGCACTGCAAACCGCAGCTTGAGATCTACAATGACGATGTGAAGTGCTCACACGGAGCCACTACCGGCCAGCTCGACACCGACGCACTGTTCTACATGCGCTCGCGCGGCATCCCCGAAGCCGAAGCCCGTACGATGCTCATGCAGGCGTTCATGGTGGATGTCATTGACAGTGTCCACATCAGCGGACTGCGTGAGCGTCTCCTCCATCTCGTCGATCGCCGCTTCTCAGGCTCGCTCGGCGACTGCGCAGGCTGTCAGGGCAAGGAATGCTGATCGGCAGTCCCCCTTTATCTCTGTACTCTATACTTCCCCCTCTATACTCTCTATACTCTAACTCATGGACTTAGAAAAAATACGCGCCGAATATCCCATACTTGACCGTAAGATCTACGGTCGCCCGCTTGTGTATCTTGACAATACCGCCACCTCGCAGACCCCGCGCGAGGTGGTTGACTCGATCATGTCAGGCTACACAAAAACCAAAGCCAACGTCCACCGCGGAGTCCACACACTCTCCATGGAGGCCACCGAGCTTCAGGAAGCGGCGCGCAGGAAGGTGAAGGAATTTATCAACGCTCCATCAACGGACGAGATCATCTTCACCAGAGGAACTACCGAGGCGATAAACCTCGTGGCTGCTTCATACGGCGGTGCATTCCTCCGCGACGGTGACGAAATAATCCTCTCCGTGATGGAACACCATTCCAATATAGTCCCTTGGCAGTTGCTCCAACGCCATGCCGACATCAAGCTGCGCGTGATCCCTATCCGTGAGGACGGATCGCTTGACATGGATGTCTATCGCACGCTTTTCAACGAGCATACGCGCTTCGTGACCGTCTGCCATGCGTCCAATGTCCTCGGCACGGTCAATCCGGTCAAAGAAATCATAGCCGAGGCCCATGCCCACGGTGTCCCGGTGCTCATCGACGGTGCGCAGGCTGCTCCCCATCTTAAAATAGACGTGCAGGATCTCGACGCTGATTTCTACGCCTTCTCGGCTCATAAAATGTATGGTCCTGCCGGTGTCGGCGTGCTCTTCGGCAAGCGCAAGCATCTGGAGGAGATGCCTCCCTATCAGGGCGGAGGCGAGATGATCGAATCCGTAAGTTTTGAAAAGACCACCTACGCAGAGTTGCCCTATAAATTCGAGGCCGGTACTCCGGACTTCATCGGCATTGCAGCCCTACATGAAGCCATCAACTATATGGAGAGTATCGGTATTGAGAAGATTGCCGCCCACGAGCACGAACTGCTCGAATACACCACACGCCGTATGCTCGACGAGATTCCCGGTCTGAAAATCTATGGCAACGCTCCCGGAAAATGTGCCATCATCTCCTTCCTTGTAGATGGAGAGCACCACTACGACATGGGAATGCTCCTCGACAAACTCGGAATTGCCGTCCGCACCGGCCATCACTGCGCCCAGCCGCTCATGCACGCTCTTGGAGTCGAGGGAACAGTCCGCGCCTCATTCGCCGTCTATAACACGCGTGAGGAATGCGACCTTTTCCTTGCAGCCCTTAAGCGCGTCAGCGATATGCTCCGCTAAACGCTAAACCACCATCAGGGAGATCTGTCACGTCAGACCATCGGGAAAAGCACTCGCACGAGCATCCAAGTCAGACGGTTGAGACAGCGGTTATGGAGATAGATCATCCGCATACGCATCGGACTGCCGGTCCGGGCAAGCACTTCAGCGCGCAGACGCGCTGCCTGCATGAGCGCGTTGTCAGCCAACTCCTCGCGGCCAAGTTTCCGAGCCGTGTCCGCCTCCCTGCGATACTGCGCGGCGAGAATCATGCGGCGAGAATCCACCATATCGACCCATTTTTCCATCCCCGCCTTTCTCAGACAGGTCTCGATAAGCTCAAGCGACTTTTCCCAGCGTGAGCTGTTCGCGCTCATGCTCAGACCGGTGATCGATTCCGCCAAGCGATAAGTGGTCACTGTCGGCTCGCCCGGCAATTCATATATCCTGTCCGTCAAGAGAAGCAGCCTCACCCCAAGCTCATAATCATTCCATCCGTCAAGACCGACATTCCAAGCCCCGGCGCGCCTCACAAGCTCCGTCCTCACAACCATACGCTGCGTCGATAGCGAAGCTCTGAATATGTGGTTGAACAGCGGCGATGAAGCCTTGTAGAAAAGTTTACGGCGACTGCCGTCGATATCCTCAAGCCATATACTCCGCCCGAATATATCAATTCCGGGATGCTTCTCAATAGCTTCAGTGAAATCAGCCACGTGGCCGGGATGCATCACGTCGTCGGAATCGAAAAACATCACAAACGGAGTCCCGACCTCGCGCAGTCCGCGGTTGCGTGCGGCACACGCACCCGGTTCATGCTCGGTTAACACCATCACTTCACAGCCTTTCATCTCTGCGGCCCACTCGCGCATAAGATCAGCGGTCCTGTCCGACGAATTATTATCGACGAGCACCACGCGTGCGGGCATCACCGTCTGCACAGCTATCGAAGCGAGCGTGCGCCCGATGACGGCTTCACGGTTATAGGCAGGAATTACTATGGTGATCGGCGATTTCATTTCCACAAAGTTAGCATTATTTGACCAATTTCATTACATTTGCCCCTGCAAACTCTCTCCGTCCCATTAACGAATTTCCCAAAACATATCATAAATCCCCCCTAATCATGAATATTGGCGATAAAATCCCCGAAGTGCTCGGCCTCGATGCCGAGGGTAAAGAAGTGAAAAGCTCCGATTTCGCAGGCACACCCCTGATCATCTATTTCTATCCAAAGGACAACACTCCCGGCTGCACTGCCGAAGCCTGCTCGATCCGAGACTTCAACAGCGAACTCGCAGCCAAGGGCTACACCGTAATCGGCATCAGCAAGGACTCGGTCGCAAGCCACGTGAAGTTTGCCGAAAAGTATTCACTGCCGTTCATCCTCCTCTCCGACCCGACTACCGAAGTCAATCAGGCTTTCGGCGTGTGGCAGAAAAAGAAGATGGCCGGGCGCGAATACATGGGCACCGTCCGCACTACTTTCGTTACGGACGCCGACCACAACGTGACCCATATAATCTCTAAAGTCGATACCAAGAAGGCCGGCGAGCAGCTCCTCGGACTTCTTTAAAGGACCGGTTTTATTCTGACCCACCGTCTGGATAAATTCGGACACTACCACCCGCAATTTCCTAAATTTATTACCCCATTCCCCCATTACAGCTACTTGTAGTGGGGGAAAATTTTTATTCTCATGGTTTTTAACAATTTTCCGAAAACCTCAACGGGGGGAATGCCGTTATTATAGTACAAACCGATGTTACAATTCGGTTACAGACAGAAAAACAGAAAAAACTTTTAAGGATGTAATAACTATGGAACCCACAATTTACTCACGCTTCAAAGAAATCGTCAATAATGACCCCGATCACCCCGCCGTCATCGACGAACGCACCTGCGTCACTTATTCAGGTCTTGACCGTCTGGTCGATTCACTCATATCCCGCTTTCCTTCCTTTATCCCCGCACGCGTAGGCATAGTCATGGACCACAGCGTCGAGATGGTGGCTGCAATGATGGCCGTCATCAAGTCCGGAGCCGCATTCGTGGCTGTCGAACCTGACTTTCCGCCCAACCGCCTGACTACATTCCTTATTGAAAGTGGTGTTGACTTCGTCATCACTCAGGAACAGCATGCAGGTTTGCTCAACGAATTCACTCGCCTCATCATCGGCAGCGAAGTCTATATCGACCCCGCACTCCATCCCCTGCCCGACCGTTCGCAGGCCGACCGCCCCGCCTACATCATCTACACCTCTACCCCCGACGGTTATCCTCTCGGAGTGGCCGTAGGCAACAGTCAGGTGGTACATTTCGCCGATTCATTCAAACGCACATACAATATAAGCGGCGATGACACTCTGCTGCAGTTCTCAGCCTGCATCATGAACATCTTCATTCAGGAAGTGTTCGGCGCGCTCCTCAGCGGTGCCGTGATCGCCATCCCCTCATCTGAGACACGCAACGATCCTGAGAAGCTCATACGCTTCATCGACGACAATTACGTCACTGTCGTCAGCGGTTTCCCCTACCTCATGATGGAACTCAATGCCGTGAAGGCTCTCCCGGTCATCGTACGCCTGCTCATCAGCAGCGGCAACGTGCTCCATGCAAGCACCGTGGGTCACCTTCTCGAACAAGTCCCCGTCTATACCACCTACGGCCCTGCAGAAGCCACCGTCAGCGTGACGACCTACTGCTGCAACACAGGCGTGGTGCTCCCCGACGGCACTTTCCCCATCGGCAAGCCGATGAACGGTACTGACGTCCTCCTCCTAGACGACCAGCTCTGCGAGGTCGCTCCCGGCAAGGAAGGTGAGATCTGCCTCGTGGGCGACGGTCTGGCCGACTACTATACGGGCGACCATCGCGCCGATCTTCAGCCTTTCGCCACTCTGGCCGACGGACGCCGCGTGTTCCGCACAGGCGACATGGGCCGTCAGCTCCCCGACGGAAACTATGCATTCATCCGTCGCAAGGACAGCGAGGTCAACATACTCGGCAAAAAGGTGGTCACCGGCGAGGTAGAGCGCGCAATCCGCAAGAGCGACGAAGTGGAGGACTGCGCAGTGGTCCACTACTCCGACGAGCAAGGCTCGGCATATCTCGTGGCCTACGTCGTTCCCAAGACCAAGTCGTTCCGACTCTCATGGGTCAAGAACACGATGGCACAGAACGTCCCGGCCTACATGATTCCTGAATTCTTCGTACTGCTCAAGGCTCTCCCGACCGATGCAGCCGGTGCAGTCAACACTCTCGCACTCCCCGTGGTCCTCAAGGACAACAAGGCCGTATGACCCACATCCTCCGCCATCGGATGAAGTGTCCGGACATCCCGACTCATCCCTCCTTTCCCCTCAAAAGGTATCAACATATTATCCCTACGGAACTCTACTCCATAGCAAAAATCAGTAGGTATGTACTTCCCAACGCAACGCGTCACCGCTTAGGCAACGGTCGCAAATGCGTCGGGAAGTTTTTCTTTTTTAATGCTTAATCTTTATTCAATGCATTATTCATAACTATGCCGTGTCAAAATCAAACCGGTTGTAGGGCCAGCGCAAGCACAGGCCCTGCCACACGGGAATTTATCCATTCCGATATGAATTATGCATTAAACAATAAAAAAACGGTCCGCTGCATCAACGCAGAAGACCGCCGAGATATTGGAATTTGTTGGTGGTAATGAAACTTATTGTATATTATGACGACATATTTTTCATGGTCACGAATGTTGTAGATTGTTTATGACCGCCTCGACCGGCGCATCCTTCATTATTACCGTCCCATCCCTATCCAGCAGATAGAGTGTCGGAGCGGCAGGGAAGGAATAGAGCTCCTGATCAACAATCGGCGTGGTGGCGAAGCCCACCGTCCATGACCGGGGAAGAGATCCTGCGGTCATCTCCCACGACCCCCGGTCCGTCTCGACGGCTATTGCAAGCACATTGACATCGGTCGGCAGGTCGGCTGTCGCCAACTGCTTCATGATTTCCTTGCAGTGCTCGCAGTCCGGATCATAGAACACCACGAGCGTCTGCCTTGCCGCGGCCAGCGACTTCAATAGCGTGGTCTCCGGTCCGACCGCCACAGCCGGATTCTCACCGTCAACACTTCCACCCCTCAGCTGACGCGTGACGAAGCGGAAATCGGCGGCACGTGTGCCGGGGCGGTTCTTCATAGCCTCCTCCAAACGGTGTTCCAAGCGCAGGCGCGAACTTTCGGTCAGCAAGGCCGGGGATACCACCGACGGAGCAAGCAGATGGCGGAGAAACAGTATGTAGGTCTCCTCATTGCGCATCGGCGAATTCGGATGATCGAGATAGTTGTCAGCCGTGGCGACGAGCAGTTCGAAGGCCCGCGGCTCGGCTGCCGAACGCGCGAGAAGACTCCCGACGGCACTGTCGGCCACCGCTGTGGGGGCAACAGGGAGAAGAGCTATGAAATTGGAGAAATTCTGCTCGACGAAAGCTGTGTCGAGGCTCAGTGACGTATCCTCAAAATCCATAGCGTCCCAGTAATGGGTCACAAAGTAAGCGGCACGATCCTCCACTGTGCGGAGAGAGTCGGGGATGGCGGGCATGGGCAACATCCCGGCTGCCGCCTGACCGCCCCCCTCTGACTCCTGCACGACGGATGGACCGCCAGCTTCATTCCCGTCTGGTCTGACGGCTGTCCCTTTGCAGGAACTCACCGCCAAAACCGACAGTATCCAAAAAGCTTCGCAAACCTTATGAAATTTCATTGTAATTACTTATCATTCTGTCGGAGTAGGAGCCGTACCCTCCTTTCCGGTGAAGCTTACTCCAAGATAATCAGATGAAGAACCTTGAACACGTATGTATGGATTATAGACATAAATCCACGTCGTTTGTGTGGTGCTTATCGGAAGAATTGTCTGGAAGCGTGCGCGGACAACATGGCTTGTTATACCGTCATTGTCATCATCGACGATCGTACCTGTCTGATTATCATGGGTAAGTTCTGAATTATAGTCAGCCCATGTGACTGTCTTCACATACTTGATCGTTGTTTTACTTGCATCAAAGAAGCTTGGACCGGAAACCACCACAAGATTACCGACCTTATTATTCTCGATATTCTGACGATCTGACTCAAAGGTGAATGTAAGCGGGAATAGAGCTTCAGGAATATTGTCATCGATATGGAAACGGACAGTCAGAGGCTGACCGATGGTAGCACTGCTTGATACAAAACCTTTCCATTCATCCCTAATTTCAGGATTCTCTATGAACTGGTCATAGTAGTCATAGTTACCGCCCCAGACACCTTCATCGGTATAGAACCACGGAGTGCGGACTACAATCGTGATCGTACGGCCAAGACCTGTCGCCGGATCATACACCACAAACTCCTGCATCTTTCGGTCGGAAGTGGGTATGGGTGTCGTAATGGTCACCTGTCTCCAGCCGTCGTTATCGTCCGATGTCCCGTATGTGATATTATCTATCGCCTCTCCGGTTTCGAGATCAAGGAACCTGATATCGCCGTTTGACGCCGTACCTCCATTGTTCGAGATATTCTTTTTATAGCGATAACGCAGTGTGATCTCCCTCTGATCCGCATTTGTCACCACAAAAGTAGTCTGATTGACCCAAAGCATGTCACGGCCGTTGGACACATTGAGCATCTGACGCGTATTGATGTCAAAGGAGAAGTTATTAAACACCACTCCGTCCATAGCTGCCTGCGGTGTGGCGTAGCCGTCAGCTCCGACTGCATTCACAGTGATGGCATACTCGAAATTACGGAGGATGTTATAATATCTGAACAAATTATTCCCATCCTTGTAACCGAGGTCAATCTTATAATATGTCGAAGCCGTCGCGCCATTCCTGCGTCCGCGCATTATGACCACGGGATTGTTGATGGATGATTGCGGACGTTCGTAGAGATATTTAGCGTCCGTGTTGTATGTAGCGGTCGCGGGATCGGCCTCTATTACCTGATTGCCCGGCGAACGGCCATGATAGGTTGCATTAATATCGCTATAGGATAGAAGCTTATCGCCTGACAGGAAAGTCGGAAACTCCATGGTGGTCGTGTTCCACGGGGCGACAGTTCCTACCGCCGGACGGTTGAGCAGGGCGAAGCCTTCGAGCGTGAAACCCGCACCATCGGCCACGCGAAGCGAAACTTTTGCGAAATTGCGTATCATCGGGACATGGGTAAGCTTGCCCTGAACCTGCTCATTGGTGGTCCACTTACCATCGCTATCATACACGCCATAACCGTCGGGGAACTCTACGCGCTGCCAATAGGCAGGGGTCTGATCCGTAAGGGTCAGACCGGGGACGGATGTTCCTTCAAGTCCGTAGGGGACGGTCAGCTCGACATCCTTTGGAGTAGCGATGAAGTTCAACACACGCGGCTCATCAGTCTTGTTGAGGACTATGGAGAAGTGAACATCACCATCGCCATTGGTCGTGATGTTTTTTATTGAATCAGTGTAGTTGGTGGTGAACATGTTGCCGTCAAGCGGGCCTGAGGCAAGGACATATTCCACCACTTGGAGTTTCAGGTCAGAGTAATCCGGTTCATCAGTGAACGCACGGCTGGATGCGGCCGCAATATCGGCCACATTGAGCGTTACATCGACCTTTATTGTATTTCCACCCTCTTCTCCCGCCGGCTCACCAACAGACTGCAGCTCATCGCTACATGACCCCAAAGAGATCAGGGTCAGAATCGGGAATATATATCGGAGAATTTTCATCGTCAATACAATTTATTTATAATTCATTGTTGCCTGTCACCCCATACAAATGGATATAACGGGAATGTTTCATTGTCAAACGTTTGAGTCTGAGTCGTTTTAATTACGTCATCTCCCCAAAACCACTCATCATAGACACATCGAACAGCTGTACTGTTGTTGTTCCATCCATTATCAGTGTCAAATCCAGAAGGAGCAGATAATTTTCCATCTGTAGTTGTTGCAATAATACGACCTTGAGCCGACCAATATCGACCTCCGCTATTAAATAGAACAGGTATTTTATTAGTCGCAGACAAATTGATAATATATTCTATCTCGCCAAACGTAGGAATTCTCCAACGACCGGCTGGATACTGAAGTTCTTGATATGAAGCACATCTACGTTGTGCCTGTTCGTATGACAAGTTGTAACAAACACCATAAGAAGATGCGATTCTAATTTGGGGAGCAACTCGATACTGCATGGCATTACTTTGATCTGTCGGATAATAATACGATAGTTTTCTTGTAGATGTCGGACTATCAGTATTGGCATTTTCTATACCCGGAGCAGTTGCCCATCCATTTGCAGGAGCATTTCCATTAAAATTATTATTCAAGTTATTAATAGCGGTAACACGCGGATCTCCAATACTATATCTATCATCATTAAAGGAAGTAATCGATATCACATACTGATTTGGATTCGCATTACCCGCATCACCACCAAGTCCGTAAGCTACATACCAATTTTGAGTATTTCCATTTTGATTTCCGTTATCATACATATTTCCACGAGCGGCAGTTCTTTCAGTTCTACTCGTTCCTCCGTAGAAATTCTTCTGAGTTTCAATATACATCTGTGGATATTGGGTGATCTTGATAGTTTCGGTGAAATTAGCCTCATCCGGCTGACCGATCTTATCCTTGTGGACAAGCGTAATCTCTATCTCATAGCGGGAAAAAGCAATATTTTCAGTCCGCACATAATAATTTATCTGATTAAGGCGAGTCTGCAATGTGGTGGTCGGATACTCATCATTAGCATTAAGTCCGAGATAGACAACTCCACCGGTGCTAGTGCGTGGATCCCACTGATAAAGCGGATGATGGAACAACAGTGTACGCGTAGCCGTCACGGAATCAATCTTGTTATTGATCCATGAGGAGTAGATATGCTGTGTACTATCGTTAAGAGTCGTGGTTGATCTTGAATTTTGTGCATCAGTGATGGTTACCGGTTCTTCAAGGCCGGCAGCAGTGGTGTTGTAAAGATAGTATGTCACCTTCGTGTCAGTGATGGTAGTTTCGTGAGAAGAATAGAAGGGTATATTTACCAACGCCTCATTATTGGCCACATAGTCAGTGGCATCAAGGACAAGATAACGGTAATCCTCAATATCGACGCCGACCTCTTCTCTTCCCCACTCGACAGCACGGTAGCTCAGATCGTCAAGCTGCAAGGGATCATCAGGCGATGAACTGCCGAGAATGTTGACATTGATGTTCACACGATAGGAAACGTTGCTGACCAGAGCCTGCGCATCACGAAGGACGGGCACAGTGTAGTAACAGGTGCGGTATGACTCCTCGTTCTGCTTCTTCCAAGGCACGACAAGTGTCATGTAGGTCATGTTATCGCCATCCGCAGTCCACGAGTTCGGATAGGTGTAGAACGGCGAATTAAGCACGAAAGGATAATTACCGCCCCGATTGGTGAATTTCCGCTCCCTATGCGACTCAACAGGAGCATTCGTAGCTGTGCTGAAGTAATCATCGGGAGCAGGAGTATAGTGCATGGGCTTAACTTCCGAACGATTGACACCGTTGGAAATCAGGACTGACATATCAGCCGGTCTTGACTCCCATACGACATCGTTACCGTCAGTGACAGTTTCAGCCACGCTGACTCCGAGCGTAAGTTTCGCCGCAACGCGCGTGAGACGTATTTCACCCGTGACATAACTCCGCGAAGGATCGTTGGGGTCGGCCGTAAGCGTGATGGGAGCTTCGCCATCCATGACAAAAGAGGGCTGGGGACCGCTTGAGGCGAAGTCAGCCTCGATGGGGAGCGCGCGCAGTTCGGCCAGAGTCGGGTCAGAGGGGACGACAGTCGATGCGGGCAGGTTGGCTATCACATAAGCGCGGGCCGTTGAGATCCCTGCAGGGAAGAGCTTTCCAATGAGATCATCATAAATACGAATCTGCACGGTGGCCTCAGTCCTTTGGTTGATATCGACGGTCTGCATCATCGCAGGCTTGTCCGACTCGCCGTAGGCCACATCCGGGAAGAGGCAGATGAGAGCTTTGGAGATCAGATTTTCATTCAGATTGTCAACATCAGCCTCCGGTGCACGCGAACGGAGCGACGAGCTCGAAAGATCAATAGTTATATAGCCGGCTTTCGGATCAGTCGGTTCAGCGTCGCGCAGACTGCCGTCGGCGCAGGAAACCAGTATGAGCGAGGCTACGACCATAGCGGCCAGCCGATGACCGACAGCCAAGAGGCGCGATATGATTCTATTTGCAAAATCCATTGTCATCTATAATTAGAGTCTTGCATTCTGTTGAATGGTAAAGTAGGTGTTACGTCCATAATCACTTCCGAGAAGGTTTGCGGAAATTGTACGGCCATCCGGAGTCCTGACAGAGAAGAGGAGGCGGACACGACGGTTATCGTTACCCGGATCATAGTTGGCAACTATACGGATCGTGGCCTCTGAACCGTCAATCGGACCGGATATGGTGCTGACTTTGTTTCCATCGGCATCCAAGAACATGAAAGCATCATTTTCAGTATTTCCCTCCGGGACGAAGGCGGCTATCCACTCACCGCCGACAGGCTCAGAAAATGTAAATGTTCCTGTCAGAGGCGTACGATAGATAATCAGAGCCTGATCGCGGGTAATATCGAGCTGTTCGGCAGACCATTCCAGATAACCTCCATCTGCAATACCGGGATTGTCGTTGTAGTCCCACACCGTCTCTTCCGACTCCCAGTCATTGACTATAAGTTCGGGCTGAAGGACGGTAGCGATGCCGTTGATTTCGTAGCGGTAGATGTTGTTGCGGAGGATTGACAGGGGGGTGCCGGGGACTCCGTTGGTGTAGCTTGAGACATCAAGACGATAGAGGGCTGACGTCGGTGTGACTCCTTCAGGAGCAGGACTCGAAGCGGTGACGCGAATCCACATCGGATAGGCCGTGCCACGGTCTGCGGGATTGTATTCGGTGAGATAGCAGGAGAATACGCGACAGCCATCCTCGCGGGCCTCCGTAGCTTCCGCATCATCAAAGAAATTGATAGCTCTACCGTTAATGGTGAGCTGGGCATTAGCAGGCTCTGCTCCGAAGTAGGTGGCCGAAGCCGGAACGGAGGTAGAGGTGACATACTGTGTCTCAAGTGACCCTCTGTTCCACTGAGTGAAGGTCGGGAGGATAGAGCCTCTGGTGGTATAGCCTATGAGTTCGGCCTTTTCGACCCAGCTGCGTTCTGTCCTGTCAGGCTGAGTAGTAGTAGTTCCTGTACCGATACCGATACGGTCAACGATCTCGATTTTGGCGAGCGCACGGAGCATATTGATGTCTCCGGAGCCATTAGCATCAGCGGAGAGATTGAACGGTCTGTTGACGGTGCTTGCGAGGAGATCGTCGGTGCTGACGGTATAGGTGTGCATGCCGGACATGGGAATGTGGGCAGGTGTCATGCCTTCTATCAACTCTCCGGCGGCATCCGTGTAGGCCGTACCGAACATTGATGGAATCCACTTATTCATCCAGTTATTGCTGACAGGCATTGCGAAAGTGCCGACAGTGGCGGAAGCGAATACTTCGGAGAGCTTCTGACCTGCATGGTAGGCAAAACTCTGCGGATCAAGCGTGCTATAGTTGCCGATGACCACTATCGAGAAAGTAAGATTGCCACCCGGCTCAGCATCAAGGAAGTATTTATCGTTGATAAAAGCGCGGACAGAGTACTTGGCGTAGCGACTATTCTCTTCCGGTGTGACATTGGGGGAGAAAACACGGATGACTGTCTGCTGATCGTCAACGAGCAGGAAGATAAGATTGTCGAGGTCAAGATAATTTTCAGCTTCCGTGCCGACCTCACGAGTTCCGGCGGTCGGTTCGATGAGTGCGCGCGATCCTCTGCCTGAGGCATTGCGCGTGACCATCGAGAATTCAAGCGTCACTCCTTTCTCAGCGTTCGGATCACGGTCAGGAGGACAGGGAGTGTCCTCGTTGACGCATGCGCCGAGAAGCAGCCCTGCCATGACTGACAGGCAGGCGGAAAGGAACGGCAGACGTTTATGAGTTTGTAGCATAAGGCTTATCGTATGCAGATGTGGAAAACAGGAATCAGGATATTCTTTAGTGTTGTATCACAATGATGTAAATCAGAACTCTACGTCCTGCGGGGGCACGACTTTCCAGCCAAGGATGTTGATACCTTGGGCCGAATACCAGTTGAGGTCGGCATCGACGAAGAAAGTCATGGTGTAGCGGTCAAGACGGTCGAGATACTCCTGATCGGACCAGTTGCCGAAATGTCCGCGGACCATGCAGAGGAGCTTGATGAGGTCGAGGCGGATGATCTCCTTGTCGTCAACATTGCGGTGAACCACGAGCATGGGTTTGCGGTCGGCCATGAGGCGTCCGGTGGTCAGTTCGGCGAGGATACCGGTGACGGGGTTGACGGCAGGACCGTTGTCGCCCTCGCCCTCACCTTCGCCAGTGCCCTCATCGCCGTCGGCACGCGATGCGTCGCCGCGCTCGCTCGAAAGCAGTGTGACTGACCACGGACGGTAGGCAAACTGTGTGTCGCCCGTCACGGCGTTGGTCCAGCTCATCTGACTGTTGTCGGCCTCGATGCTGACCGAGAGCGCGTCGGCGGCAATCTCAGTGCCTTCGAGATTTTCGAGGGCTATGTTGATGACATTGGTGTCCTTGATGAGATCTATGGCGGGGAGGGTGACAGTCCCGTAGGTGTCGGGGCAGTCGATATCGGCCTTGTAGCCATAGAAGAGCGGGGTGATGTCCTTGTCGGAATAGAGCGCGGAGGGATCGCCGAGGAGCGGGAGGGTGGCCGAAAGCTCGGTCACCGCCAAGGGCGAACCGCCGCCGCCGATGGTGAATGAGGTGGAGGGGGTATAGGCAGGCGTGCCTTCACACCAAGCGAGCATGGTGTAGCGGCCGGGGAGCAGCTCGACGTCCATCGCGTAGCCGGGGGTCGAGAGGGCTGCGCCGCTCTCGGTCTTGGTGAGCGCGAGGTGACCCTGAGAGTCGAACACATAGAGGGTGACGGAGCTTACCTGCGATGAGAAGGCATCGGCGTTAAGGATGTTCATCGTGTAGGTGAAGGGCACACGGTAGTGGACAGAGCAGTCACCTTCGTCCTCGTAGATGTGGCACGAGCTCATAAGAGAGCCAACGGCTATGGCAGAAAATGTAAAGAATGCTTGGATGCTCTTTTTCATCGTGAATTAGTGTAATGATATTACCGTCATGGATGCGCCGGCACGTGAGGGGCGGCATCGGGGCGTGGGATTGGTTATATATATATTGATGGACTCCGGGCGGGAGTCGGTGTAATTTCGATTCAGGTGGCTCAGGCATCTCCGACTGTCGTATGGGCGGAGGTGACCCGTGCGGGGAATTTAGGAGGATGGAGAGGGGTGATGAAAATTCAGCGGGCCGAATTTTCATTAGAAAAATTATGGCGGCGGGGCCTCAACCGCAGGGACTGCGCCCCGCCGCCATGATTTGAAAATGGAATTATGTTAATAAGAAACCTTTTTCGGGAGGATTAGAGGTTAACGTGCCATTCATTTACTATATTCCAAGCAAGGACGTTAAGACGGGCAGCGATGTACTGGTTGGCCTCATCCTTGGCGGGAACGATGGGCTGTTCGGGTGAACGGAGAGCAGTTGCAAGACCAGCGATGCGATCGACTGTGATGTTGTAAACGTGGTTACGCACTACGCCGAGAGCACCTGAAGGCATGTTGGCCCAATCATAGCCTGTGGTAGCATTATAAAGGTTGTCATTCCAGTTAAGATGACGGATAGGAACGCTGTAGAAGCCGAGACCCTCATTGAACATATCCATGTAACCCACGCCAAGAAGCTGAGCATTTACTTCATCAAGATTATCGGTCGTAACCTGCTGGTAGTTACCAGTTCCGTCTGCATTAAGATGGAAGAAATAAATCGGGTCACCGGCAAGATTATCGCTAAGCTGAAGTGTCACAAGACGACCGGCAAGTTTAGTACCGGCGATTTCACGTACTGCCAGATCAGGGTGCTTGATTACGAATCGAGTGTCGCCAGCACCAAGGCGTCCTGTTCCATCTTGATTTGTGAAAACAATTCTCTGACGATTAGCAAGCTGAGCCTTTACGAGATCGGCATTTGCGTAATAAGTTCCATTTGTACCGGCATTGCGGTCGATATAGAATGCTTGATTAGCTGCGACGGGTACTCCGTTTACGCTGTACTTACCTACGACAACAGCAGAAGCCACTACGGCAGCAGGGTTGTTGTTTGCAACATCATTGATACGATGGCGTGATGCAGTGGTTTCGAATGCGTAGATATAGCCGGTGCTGGTTGTAACAGCAGTTTCACCGAGAGAGGCATTACCAGATCCAAGAGTGAATCCGTTTTCACCAATTGCAAGAGCCTGCTTACCGATTCCACCGATACCTGCGTCAGCATCAGTACGTGCGGCCTGTGCGGCAATCTCATTGTATGTTCTGTATCTCACTGAATACTCATGCGTATAACCATTAAGGTCATTCACGTCGTCGGACACATCAGGATACTCATTGTCAAAATAGGAAGGAGATGTACCCCAGTAGCTACGGAAGTTAGCAGGATCATTCCACCAAGGATTGGTGCTTCCACTAGTCAGAGCCTGATTGATATCGTTATAGTTAGGAGTAGCATTGACAGAACCATCTGCATTTTCCACACCATAACGCTTGGTCAGATATACGGTCCTGTCTGTGGCGTTCATAGCCCAGTATTCAGGTACAAATGTAAGGGTTACATCTCCTCCTCCTTGAGCATTAGTAAGCGTGTAATTCTGAACGACGTTTTCTGCTGCCATCTGGAGACCTACCTTTGCAGCGAGACGCTCTACATAGATATCTACAAGTGCGCCATCGTTGTTCACGTCGTCATCCTGACTGTTCTTTACAGCCGTCAGAGCCTCATCTTTTGTTCCGAAGAGCTGTGTGTTAGCGTTGATAGGGGTAGCGCAGAGACGCTGGTTGGCCTGACCGGTGAGGATGTTCTGACCGTAATATACGGAATTCGACATTCTGAAATAATTACCGGTACGCACATAATCGCGCTCCAACTCAACGAGCTCATCAAGAGTCTTAGTCTTGAGCTCAGTCATGTTGTCACCCTGACCATTGACAATACAGATCACCTGCGAGGGGAGGTTCTGACCCTGAGTAAGGTTGGCAGGAACTACAGTTGTAAATATACGGGTCACATTATTACCCGACGTGTTAGCATCAGGGAAGAATGCGTTTCCGGCATCTACTTCTGCCTTGATCTGATTAATATCCATGTTAACAGGACTGGATGTCGGGTTGCCGTTCACGTCATAGAAGAAAAAGTCAAGACGGTCGATGTAGCTTTCGTTGCTTGAACCATTTTCGAATGCACGCGAAGTTGTACCGGAAGGAGCAGAGATCTGAATGGAGATGAAGCGGGTCTCATCATTTTCCGCAACCGGATTGTCCACAACGAGATCGTCGCTGGAGCAGGATGCCAATGTGCCGAGTGAGAAGGCAGCAAGAGCACCTAAGAAAAATTTAGATGTTTTCATCTGGTTAAAAAATTGGTTTATAGGTTAATTATCCTTTGGTTAATTATTTTTTTCGATGAGGTTAATTATCGATGTTGGTTAATTATTCAACTTTCAATATACGTCAGAGAGAGGAGTTAACGGTAGAAAGACCCGTCAGAATGTTAAAGTTAATTATTTATAACCGAGAGTGCTTAAAAATGAGGAGAGAGGTGTCAGACGAAAGGTTAATTATTTACGTTGAGAGTGGTCTGACTATTGTAGCTTTTTTTTCCAATCAAGCATTTTTGGAGAGGGGACAGAGAGGGGAACCGGACCGGTCGTGTCAGTCGATCACCTTCATGAGACGGAGCTGGCCGAGGGCGTCGGTGGCCTCAGGGATGCCCTGAGAGGCAGCCGCGTTGAGGAGACGGACGGCCGTGGGATAGTCGGCGCGCTTGGCTGCGAGGACTCCGCGGGCGTAGGTGGCGCGGGGAGAGTCGCCGGCCTTGGCGAGATAAGCCTGAGCGGCGTTGAGTTCGTCACGTCCGAGGGCGATGGAAGCCATGTTGAGGTTGGCGACGGGATCGTTGGGGAACATGCGGACGGCAAGCTCGAAGGCTTCGCGGTAGGCGTCTGATTCGGGGTCGAGGGAGTTGGCCACAACATAGATCTCGTTGAGCGAGAGCTTCTGAGGCGCGGTGGCCATGACTTCCTTTATCTCCTGAACGGTGACGAAGGAGCGGATCACGTAATCGACGGTGTAGTCCGAACGGCGGAGGCCGGGATACACGTCGGCAAGAAGGAAAGCGTATTCCTTGGGGAAGTTCTTTTTGAGACGCCACTCGCGGGCATCGGGGGCAAGCGAGCTGTCGTCGATGACGGCGAGAAGAGCCGTGGTGTCGGGGAGCGACGAATGAGCCACGTAGTCACGGAGGCCCTCCCAGTTTTCAGCCACCGACGAGGTGTGCATGACACCGGAATCGAGGGTGTAGAGGCTGCGGACATATTCGGCGAGCGAGGCCGCACGTCCTTGGGCGAGGCGTTCGTTGGCGGCATAAGATCCTTCGGGCGAAGCATAGCCGACGATGGAGACGGAGGTGATGCGCGAGTCGGGATCGTCCTTGACAACACCGATGGTGGAGCGGATCTTGGCGAGCTCCTCAGGGTTGCGGCGGTAGTCGGGACGGATGGCGGTCTGGCCGACGGGGAAGTCAATGTAGGCCGATCCCTTGACGGAACGGGTCTTGGCGAGTTCGGCGGGGGGGGTGACAAAGACAAACGTCGGGGTGAATTTGCGCTCGACAAAGTCGATGTCGGTCAGGGGCTGCTCGGTGGCGACTCCGGCTATGAGGCCGCAGTCACACTCGTCGGCGAGGAGCATGAGGCGCGATTCCTGCATCCACTGCTGATAAGGGACGGAGGCGGAGTAGGCGACGACCGAACCGGGACGGGTGATGACGGACGGGGCTTGGACGGAGGAGTGGCGGAGGTTCTGGATGTAGCGGTTGCGTCCGGCGACGGTGACGGTGGGGAGTTCGGCACGGTTGACACCGTCAGTGATGACGGGCATATATTTTATCTCGCGGTCACTCTTGACCTTGACGCCGGTGGCATCGAGATCCATAGAGACGAGAAGGGTGGATTCGGAACGCTCTACGTTGAGGTTGGACACGGTCACCGATTCAGGAGCTGCGAGTGCAGCGAAGGTCACGAAGGCCATGAGCAGTGATGAAATGCTTCTCATAAGTTCGATGGGTGGTGGTGTGAGTTGGGGTTGGGGAATTGGTTATGAGTTGTTGAGGTGACATCAGTCGGTTGTCAGAACACATAGACGAGGCTCAGGGCAGCTTTTGTCGGGCCGACGTAGTTGTGGGCCTTGTTGGCGCGGATCTTGCGACCGCAGCCCTTACATTCGTATGTGTCATAGCGCGTGTAGGCCCATCCGATACCGATCTCAGCTTCGAGGTTCCAGTGACGGCCGAGAAGCCAGCTGTAGCCGTAGGCTATGCCCGCACCTGCAAACCAACCCTGATAGCGGTGGTCGGCAAGAGGATGCGCGTCGTTGTTGAGGAATTTGAAACCGTGACCCCAGTGACCCATGTTATATTGTCCACCAAGGAGGTGAGCAGCCACGAAATGTCCGCCGAGAGGCTCACAGAACCAATAACGGAGCTCAGGCTGCACGAGCCAGTGTTTCCACTTCTTACCATCGGAAAGTGTCCAAGGATTGTAGTTACCTGACAGATCGAAGCTCCATTTAGGAGCGATCTGAACTTCACCCCCGACGTTGATTGTCAGGGTCGCGTCGTAAAGCAGATTGGTTTTGACGGCAATGTCGCGGGCTGATGCGCTGAACGCGCAGAATGTCCCCAGCAAGGCAATGGCCAGAAATTTAAGACTCATAATATGGGATGTGATATTCCTGTAAATTCTGACTGAAGTTGAAGCCTGAACTTCGTGCCCGATGCCGCTCCGATTCGGGACAAGGTTGTCGGGAAGGGCTAAAGGGCTCTCCATAAGTACCGTCTGAGATACAGGTATCCGAACATGTAAGCTTGGCATACGAGGTTAATTATTTATTTTATTAAGAATTTGCCAACAATTAAAGCCGGTTTTATCGACCGTTTTGTCAAAGTAGGTGGAGTGATATATCCGAACAAGCGTTAGGATGCTCATTTATAAAGTCTAATGGACGTACCACTATGACGTGGACAAAGGTAAGACAATTTTACGATACGAACAAAGAATTTTTGCAATTTTTCACATATTTTTCATAAACCACCTGAAAATAAGCAAGTTACCGTCAATCCGGAGATAAATCAGGGGCGCAGGCAGATAAAAGAGGAGGGAGGTGACATGGTGATAATTAATATTATCGTTGATGCCGTGTCAAAACCGCCGTCATGGTGGATAAATACGTCCATTCCAACCCGGTTGTAGGGCCTGCGCTCGCGCTGGCCGAGATTCAGGCATTAACGATAATCAGCAATTATCGCACGGAACTCGGCCAGCGCGAGCGCAGGCCCTACAAACTATTGAATTTTGACACGGGTAAATGCCACACCGCTGAATTTTGACACCATCATACGCAATGCCATTGAATTCTGAATCGGGTGCATGTGGAATCCGTATGGCCGGCTGTCGCAGTGGCGATCAGCGACGACGGCGGGTGGTGGATTTCTTGGCGGTGGCTGTGCGCGGGGGGATTTTGATGGTCTGCCCTGCACGGATGTTTGTGCTCGATCCCATTCCGTTGGCTTTCTGAATGGCTGCGACAGTGGTGCCGTAGCGGCTCGCAAGCTTGCCGAGTGTATCGCCGTTCTTCACCTTATGGGATGTCGGCTGCGCGGCGGCTTTTGCAGGTGAGGCGGCTTTTGCAGGGGTATTTTTTGCGGTAGTATTTTTCGCAGTCGCGGTTTTAGCAGGTGCGGCGGCTGCTTTCGCAGTGGTCTTGGCGGATGATGAGGCAGTGGCGGCGGGCGCAGGATCTTCCTTGACGGCTTCGTGGAGCTGCTGCGGGGTCACCTGTGCGACCTCGGAAGCGGCCACGACCTTTATGTTCTCCGGGCTGACATGCTCGAACACTTCGATGCGCAGGCTGTCACCGGCCTTGACCTTGCCACGGCGGAGCTGATTCCAACGCTTGATGTCGGTAGCGGAGACTCCATACTGACGGGCGATGTCGCGGATGCTCTCGCCACGGCTCACGACGTGGGTCTTGACCGTCATCCTTTCGGCAACCTGCGTCTGGGCAAGCTCGTTGTTGGTGTCGGCATTGACTGTCTGACGGCTTGCTTTGGCGAGATTGGATGATCCCTTGTCGTTGACCGGATCGGCCGCACCGGTGGATGTCTGACCCGGTTCGACGTGGCTACGACGGGCATAAAGCTCTTTGTCATAATCGACGATACGCTTCTCGCTCATGACGTAGCTGAGACACTGCTGCGTGGGGAGGGTGAGCGTGTAGGGGCGGTAGTCGCCGGGGATAACATCTTTAAGATACTGGGGATTGAGCATACGGATCTCATCCACAGGGATATCGAGCACGGCTGCAATCTGATTGAAATGGACGTATTTATCCACCACGACGGTGTCGGTGGTCAGATGACGCTTGATGATGGTGGGCGATATGCCGTGGTCCTTGAAATAATTCATCACATAGTTGGCCGCGATGAATACCGGCACATATCCACGGGTCTCGGCGGGAAGGTAGTGGTAGATCTCCCAGAAATCCTTCTTGCCCTCACCTGCCCTGCGGAGAGCCTTGTTGACATTGCCGGGGCCGCAGTTATAGGCGGCGATGGCGAGCGACCAGTCATCGTAAATCTCGTGGAGCTGCTTGAGGTAGCGGGCAGCGTTGCGCGACGACAGACGCGGATCACGACGCTCGTCGATGAGTGAGTTGACCTCCATACCGAGCCCCTTGGCGGTAGCCGGCATGAACTGCCAGAGACCGGCCGCACCCGCACGCGAGATGGCATTGGGGTTGATGGCCGACTCGATCACCGGAAGATACTGCAACTCGACGGGCATCCCCTCCTTGACCAGCTCCTCGACGAAAATAGGGCCATAATAACTGTGGAGAGCTATCATGTCGGCCACAAGTCCACGCTTCTTGTTGAGATACATGTCGATGAAGTTACCGACGATCGAATTGTAGGGCAACTCGATCTCCGTCGGGAGCACCTTGAGACGCTGCTCATATTCAGCCGGAGTGGCCTTGCTGATTTCGCCGAGATCCACGCCCGGCACCACATAGTTGCGGATATAGAAATTTTCTTCCAGCTGACGTGTCTGTGTCTCGAAACTTTCAGGAGCGATTATATTGTCGTCAGTTATAGATTGCTTGATATCGAGTATCGACCGTGCAGCTGCGGCGCCGAAGGTCGAGATTCCGATGGCAAGCACTGTGGCAATGATTGATTTCTTCATTTTTATGGTATTTCTATGACTGGTGGAGAGTTGAGAGAATGATGAGAGTTCAGAAGTTGAGGGCCCAGTAAAACCCGACGCTCGGCAGGGAGAAGCGTCCCGAACTTTCGCCGGGAAGAAGCGTAGGCGCGATATCGACACTGAGTTCGGGCGTGATGTCGAAATGGGCAAGCTGCGCATCGACGTAGGCATCGATCATGGCGACCGCATAGACACCGATCATGCAGATGATGCACAGGTCGCGGTTGCGCCGGTAATAGTTCTTACGTCTGCGCAGAAGATCCGTGAGCCAGCTTTTGTCGAGATCCTCTTCCTTGACGGTCGGAGCGAAGAAATCCATGTAGCTCTTGGTGGTGGGATCGTTGTCCATGATGTCGGAATAGGCGCGCGTGTAGTCACGGAGCATGGTGTTGTTCCAGTTCGTGGCATAGCCGAGTCCCATGTACGCGCCGACCACCATCGGGAGTTTCCAATAGCGGCGGTTGTAGAGCTGTCCGAGACCGGGAAACAGTGCCGACATCCACACGGCCTTTGTCGGGTCAGGGTTAAAGGTGAATTTCTTTTCCGAATCTCCGGTAGCGAACAGCGGCGTGTTGACGACGGCAAGACTGTCTATCGGCACCATGCTTACGGAATCACCGGCAAACGACACACTGTCGAGCACAACTTCGGCCGGCCCGTCAAGCGGTGTCTGTCCGACAATGATACTGTCGGGGAAAGATGCTATCGGAGAGGTGGAACGGCGTGTCGGGCGCACCGGACGGTTAGGCTTCACAGGCTGTCGCACCACCCCGGTGGAGTCCGTGACGGCACTCGCCGGGACAGGAGCAGAGGGAGTTTCAGAAAAAATGTTAAAAGGGCATGTCAGCACGATAAACATCATGCCGACAAGCACGCTCACGAGAGGTCTTATGTTGGTTGTCTCTTTTTCCGCTTCTGAGTGCATCTGTGGTTTATACAACTGATATTCAGACTATTCGGCACAAACCAATATCTGATCCATGCCGGATGTCCGGGCTTTTTCACTGCTTTGCAGTGTCAAAGATAGCAATTAATCTTTCAAGTTCCGCCTCATCGCGGAAAGAAAATGATATTTTTCCCTTGCCCGACGCATCGCATGTGAGCTTGACCGGGGTCGAGAAACGCTGTGAAAGATGATTTTTTAAAATATCATAATCGCTGTTTGACAGACGGCGGTTCTCCTCGACAGGAGTTTTGCCCTCAAGAGCCGCCTGCTGATATTTCTTGGCAAGTTCCTCGACCTTTCTTACGGAAAGACCCTGACGGAGAATCTCCTCGTAGAGACGCAACTGCAGTTTAGGGTCCTCGATGCTGAGGAGCGCACGTGCATGGCCCATGTCTATACGCTTGTCGCGCAGACCGAGCTGCACTTCAGCCGGCAGACGCAGGAGGCGCAGGAAGTTGGCTATCGTGGCGCGCTTCTTGCCGATGCGCTCACTGAGGCGTTCCTGCGTCAGATCATACTGCTCGATAAGTTTCTTGAAGGTGAGAGCGATTTCGATGGCGTTCAGATCCTCGCGCTGAATGTTCTCGATGAGAGCCATCTCGGTCAGCTCCGTATCATTGGCTGTACGGATATAGGCGGGGATGGTGGTGAGCCCGGCCATCTTGGCCGCACGGTAACGACGCTCTCCGGCAATGATCTGATAGGTGTCAGGGCCAGTCTTACGCAGTGACAGAGGCTGGATTATGCCGAGTTCACGGATGGAGCGTGAGAGTTCTTCGAGAGCTTCCTCATCGAAAAGCGTGCGGGGCTGATCGGGGTTGGGAGAGATTTTTGAAACCTCTATGTCGTTGATTGCAGATGTACCGCGGGCAGGGGCATCGTCCATAGCGATAAGCGAGTCGAGTCCACGGCCAAGAGCCTGACGTTTTGGAAACATTATCAATATTTATTTTAATTGTTTATATAGTATTATTATCCTGAAATTTCAATATCCAATATTCGTTATCCGACTTTTAGGACACAGGCAGCCCACTTGGTGGCTTCATTATTTGTCGGCGGCGTTGAAGATACGCTCCAAATCATCTGATAAAGCCCACTTTCTTTTATCGAGACAGAAGGTCTGGTTTCTTTCCAATCAAGATTCTCAACAAATCTTGTCGGCATATTACTATTTCCCTCATTATCATCGGATTTAAGCTCAAGTTCACCATTCTCCGCAATATCTGCGTAGAAATAATAGATACATGGGGTAAAATTACGCAATCCTGACAAATTGATGACCTTCTTTCCCTTTACCTTAAATTGCAGAATCCTTGGCAAAACAGAGAACTTGGCGATCCTCCCATCATAGGTATTGTCAATTTCAGGAAACAGCTCCCTTAAATTAAGTGATTCTTCAACGAGTTTAGACATCTGATATGGCTGAATCGATTTCGTTACAACCATCTGTGGCGCAGATAAGCCTGCCAGACCTGAAATCTCCGGAGCTTTCCAAAGGGAATCTATGATAATCATATCGAAAGAATCACGATTCCAGTCCCTACGTTCAATTACAGGTCCTCTCATGATTATATTGTCACATTCACCATCCGCGACATAATGTACAGGATCAAAAAGACCGGTAACCGAAAAGCGAACCCATGCTACATTCTTCATATCGATCCATGTGTAATTATAGAGACTTTCAGCCATACGGATACGCACAAACTCTACATGAATCAAATTACGCAGCCGTATAGGTATTCCATACAATTCCTCAAAACCGATATTTATAAACTTTAGGTTGGAGATACGTTCATTATCATCAATCTTACCTACAGATGGATCTGCAAAATATATTCCATGATATCCCTGCAACCTACCACCTGAAATGTTGGCATGGCTAAACCACGTAGTCCTATACTTGTTGCTATTTTTGAATATATCAATATAGATACCACAATCCGCATATATGCGCTGGAATCTTATATTGAGATATTGAATCCCAACAGATGTCTCTCCTCCGTTGCCGGGTAAGATCTCAATACCTCTGTGCAGTCCACCCAAAGAATAGACATCGATATCCACGTTATAAACCTCCTTGGACAATCTGATACCTATCCCGCCATAATCCTCCCCGTCATGTTTAGGGCCTTCATCATAATATCTATTGTAGCCCTCTATATTCTTAATCTGCAATAGCACGTTGCTGACATTTATATCTATGGCAACCGGATCGGAAACACCTAAATTATCCTTAATTATCAGCTTTCCGGGTGATATCAGTGTAGATCTTGCTGAATCCGGGAGTTCCGGAAATACAATCGGACCTGTCAGTATGTAGTCTTTTGCCTCGAGTACAACCGGGCATCCGCGTGCAGCAATGAGTGCAAGATTAATATGGATTTGATCGCCATCCTTACATTCATAATTCCTGAACCACTCCGCACGAACACTACAATTACTGAATCCAGACACATCCAGATTAGAAAAAATAGGATACGCACCGGCGATGATGCTGCCATCATTAAGATCCAACGAAGACCCGGTAATACCGCGAAAACTCCCTCCTGAAAATTCAATGACGCTTCCAGCTCCCAATACATACTTCTCACCACCGAGAACTATATCATTCTCTACAATAAAGTAAGTATTGACAGAAGCAAGTATCGACTTGATATTCTGTCCTGACGAAATGTGTCGGATGATCATGTTACTTCCGAGTTGATGTTTTAATGATGTTTGCTACCTGATATATTCTTTCCGTGCTGTTCCGTCAGAACCTCGTATGATGTAGATGCCACTCGGAAGCCCGGCACGAATGTCCATGTCCGGAACGCCCCGCAGGACAAGCATTCCGGACAACGTATAGACATCATACGTGACCTCGCTATCCGCGATGACTCCTTCGAGACTCGTATAGTAGTGATCAAGAGTCGTGATCCGGGAAAAATCCTTCCAGTAGGGGGCGGATCTGTAGGTCTCCAACTGATCCGACGGAACGTAGAGTGTCGCCTGTGCATAAACCTCCGGCTCGAAGATTTTCAGCGGCTCTACGGGCGTTGAGGGATCTGCCTGCGGTGGTAATTTTGGCGACGCGAAAGTAGGCGGTGCCGATTCCATCCGGATGGTCCTGATGTTATGACACCCCTCAAAGGCCTTATCTTCTATTAGTGGTGAATGTTCAAAAATCACTGTGTCCAAGGCTGTACAGCCACTGAAGGCTGATGGCCCCAGCCGGTATGACGCTCCGATCTGTGTCTTCCTTAGTCCAATGCAACCATCAAATACTCCTCCGATGGTTCCATAGACCGGTGTCCTTATGGATGTAAGTTTCTCATTGAAAAGGCTATTACCGAAACCGAAGAAACCCAATACCAATTTGTATCCTCGTTTAACATTATATGATGACAGACCGTACGGCATATAGACCGAATCAGGAATATAGATATCCCCCTCATAATAAGGTGGCTTCAGGAGCATTGTATCTTCTGACGCTTCATACCATGGGGTATTATGTCCATAGGAACGATTCTGTTTAGTGACATAAACATAGTCATTCCAATTGGAAAACGCACGTCCATCAGGTGCAATAACACCATATCCCACATGACGCTCAAATCCATAACGTCGAATATCGATGGCGTCTTCTCTATCATAGAGCTGCACCGTGTATCGAATTCCGTCAACGAAGGCCGTGGGCATGGAGGCATCGAATGCATGCAGGCTACCTACAAACAACGACAATGACAGAACGATAATCCACAGCCTTGAACGATAAAACTTATTTATGATATTATTCATGATAATTTTTTAATGTGCTATCCTGATTATTTCTATTTCCCAATTTGACGTCCATTGAAGCTGATACAAGCCTCCGACGATAACATCCTTTGTATAGATACCACCAGAAGAATAGGTTCCTCCCACTATCCTTATATTATCATACGTTTTAAAACGCAACACTCCGTTTAGTGCGATATCAGCATTGACTGTATATATGCATTGGGCAAATTTCATAAGTCCTGATATGTCAAGCGTCAACGTCACTCCCTGCTTCACTACCGCATTAAGCGATGACGGAAGAACGCATAAATCAGTATTCTGGCTCGCATCCGAAACAGTACTTCTGACGTGTGGTAAAATATCCCTGATAGTCTTTTCCGTATTAGACATAGCGACTATACTGCCACTCATATTATATGGCTGTATGGAACTGGTGGCATATAACTGTGATTTCTTTGCATTATTCACATCATAGAGCACATCAATACCAATTGTATCAAAATGATTCCTGAACCATGATTCATCATCGACAACATCACCCCTTATATAGCTATTATTACAATTGTCATGTGCCTTGATATGATTCGGATGGATATAGGAATTGAAGGTCATTTCCACATTATCAATATTCTTCAAATCAATCCATGTAGCATAAGGATCCTTATTAGCCTCGTCAGTACCCGGCAAATTATTGGACATCTGAAGATTAAGAAACCGGCACATATTCAATCTACGTAGCCTCACAGGCAAACCGGTAAGATGTTCAAAGCTGATGTTCTCAAATACCAGACCATTCATCTCTGAATTAATCTTATTAGTATTTATATTGGGGTCATTCATCCAAACATCTTCGGGGTCAACCATATATATACCGTTAAGACCCATCATGACAGAACCTGAAATTTGATTCTCGTTGAACCAATTGGAAATTCTCGTTGAACCGTTTGCCGGTACAGGCAAAGTCTTTGCTTTACTATAAATATCAACATAAAAGCAATAATCCGCTAAAATAGTACCGAATTTAAACCTGCAATATTGTACTCCAACCGGCGGAAGCTGCCCATCATCAACAACTTTTCGAGTCGCATCAGGGACAATATTAAACCCCCGGTTCAGCAGCTTCATATCATAGACTTCTATATCAGCGTGGACAACATAATCAGTGATACTTATGCCTTGCCCCTGATATTTTTCCTTACCATTTGGAGCGGAGGTACCTATGATCCTATTAATTTTAATACTGGTTCCATGACAGTTAACATCAACAGCAGGCCCGGCATGGTTTACCTTAAGCGTACCCGGACAGATAAAAGTTCTCCTTATCGTTTCATTATTTCCGGTTGAAGGAGAGAAAGTGATCGGATTATTCAGAGTGTATGTCCTATTCTCAAGAAACACCGGACATTCGTGAGCCGCCTCAATAGCCTTGTTGATGTACTCTTCATCTCCCTTCACTCCTGAGACGGGCTTGAACCATTCTGCAAGTACCCTTGAATTCGCAAGTCCAGAAACCTTGAGACCTTGGAAAATCCCATAAGTACCGGCAATTATCTGATTCCCTTCAATCTTAACTTCAGCGGACTGAGTGCCTTTGAAACACCCACCCCTGAAATCAAGGACACTTTGAGTTCCAATCTTTGTAGTCCCTATCGGAAATGTTACCTCGGTAGCAATGATGAAATATTTTCCACCTTTACTCAATAGGCTGATCGCCTCATGGCTATTTGAAGAGTCAATAATTTGTGTAGTCATGGCTTATTACAGTTAGCTAAATCGGTGATTATTTTGCAGATTGCTATCTGATATATTCTTTCAGTGCTGTTCCGTCAGAACCTCGGATGATATAGATGCCACACGCCAGCCCGGCACGAATGTCCATGTCCCAAACGCCCCGCCGGACAAGCATTCCAGATAACGTATAGACATCATACGTGACATTTCACAAAGATAGGATATTGCGTTGATTAATGCAACATCCTATCAGTTAAAAACCGTATAGATTTGGCATTATTTCTTAATTATACATGTATTGGATTACCGAATTCCAATATATAATCTTATTATACAGCATTTTCACGAAGCTTTCGCACAATTTTTCGAGATAAGCTCACGGGCGAGGGCTATGTGTGAAGTCGCGCCGCGTGAGATCGGATCGTAGAGGATCGCGGGAAGTCCGTGGCTCGGTGCCTCACTCAGACGTATGTTGCGGGGGATCACCGTGTCGAATACCATCGGGCCGAAATGGCCTTTCAGTTCCTCGTAGATCTGATTTGCAAGACGCAGACGCGCGTCATACATGGTCAGGAGGAAGCCTTCGATCTCAAGAGCCGGATTAAGCTTTGATTTGATGATACGTATGGTGTTGAGGAGCTTGGTGATTCCTTCAAGGGCGAAATATTCGGCTTGGACAGGGATGATCACGGAGTCAGCGGCAGTGAGGGCGTTGACGGTGATTAGTCCGAGCGAGGGAGAGCAGTCAATCAGGATGTAGTCATACATATCCACGACCTGACCTATGGCTCTTTTGAGGACATTTTCGCGTGAAGGCTTGTTGATAAGCTCGATTTCCGCACCGGCGAGATCTATGCGCGAGCCGACGAGGTCAAGGCCCTCGCAGCAGGTCGAAACCTGCGAACCGGCAACAGGATAATCGTCAACGAGACATTCATAAATAGACGAAGCCATTGATTTCGGGTCGATACCGTAGCCCGAAGTAGCGTTGGCCTGCGGATCGGCATCAATGATGAGAGTCTTTTTCCCTTCGGCAGCAAGCGAAGCTGCAAGATTGATCGTTGTCGTGGTTTTTCCTACACCGCCCTTCTGATTGGCGATAGCAATGATTTTACCCATAAGGTCTTTATTATCGATGTTTTCTTTATGCAAAGTAACAAAATTTATTGCTAATAGCCACACCCTCAACACCCAAAACGTGTTAAAATGTTGAAAACTCACCCCGAATGTTAATAAACATGGCATTAAACTTTCAACCGCTATAAAATGTTAATAAATAAACTCTCCGCCTCACGTACTATCCACTACTGTTTTCACGTTTTTTAAACAAGCAACTATTCAACTGTTCTATATTATGAGACGACTGATTACTTTGGCGATTGCCCTTACGTTTGCAGCCCTCGGCATGTGGGCTGACAGTCAGAGTGAGCTGAACGCCCACATGAAAGCCTACAATTCAAGTATGGCTAACAAACAGTATCTTCCGGCGGCAAAGTCAATTGCCGGAGCGGCCAAAGCTTGTGCGGATGTTCATAACTATGAAGGTGCGTTCCGTCTAATCGGAAACTTCGAGAAAGCACTTTCGGCCGCCGGAGTCGGCGTGGATTCTCTGCCCGGAGCACGTTACATGATCGAAAGAGCCCGCTATGACACATATCGTCGTTTCAACAGCACCGAATCGGCATTGAAGGCCCTGAACCGAATGGCTGCATACGCAAAGAAGGACGGAACGAAAGAGATTGCCTCCGATATGCTTTTCTATGAGGCCCAGCACTATTATTCAACCGGACAGGATGCCAAAGGCGACATCTGCATCAACCGTCTTGTCAAAGAGATTGAGGATGGCAATGACAATGCCAAGACCGACAAGGCATTCCATGACATCATAGACCGTGCAGTAAGTGCCCGTGATGCCGGATTAGTGAACCATGCTTACGAAAAGTACAACCAATGGACCGACTCTGTCGAGGCTGCCAACGCCGACACCGAGCTTGCAAAGGTCAAAAAAGAATATGCCGCCTCGCAGGACACCATCGCTGACAAGGATGGGACGATCGCTGCCCGCACCGGCCTCATCATCCTCTTTGTAACCCTGTTTGTCATCTCACTTGCCGTCCTCGCAATCGGCGTGATCCTTTATCTCAGGATACTCTCCAAGAATCGCAAGATGAAGAAATCAGTCGAGGCTGCCAACGCCCAAAGCGCGGCCAAGAGTGCCATCCTTCACAATATGGCCTCACAGATGCGCCCGACACTCGAACGACTCGACAAGTCCGATCCTGCCGTAAGGAATATTCAGAAATATGTGGAGCGCATCGGCGAACTTTCGGATGTCACCAACTCCGATCAGCAGACCGGCGACTCGCTCTCGGATGTCAACCTCGACTCCTTCTGCGAGACCATCGCGGCAAAAGTCCGTCCGCAGTTGAAGCCTCACGCCATCATCACCCTCAACGGCACAAAGGGTCAAGCCAAAATCAATTCGGAGGAGGTGGAGAAAATCCTCAGCTACCTGCTCGAAAATGCAGCGAAATACACACCCGAAGGAGGTAAGATCACCCTTACATACAAAAAACGCGGAGCTAAAGTCCATCAGTTTATCGTGACTGATTCCGGCCCCGGTATCCCGGAAGCCGAACGCGAAGATCTCTTCACACCATTCTCCTCGCAGTGTGATCTCGCCGAAGGTGACCGTCTCGGTCTCCCCATCTGCGCACTCCGTGCCGAAAAGATCAATGGTTCGCTCGAACTCGATCCGTCCGTCGCATCAGGCACATCGTTCATCCTGACTATCCATTCCTGACGACTAAGGCTCTGCGCCTTGACTTCCACAGGATTACCCCCTGAACGGGTATAACAAGATAATTAGACAGATTGTAGGATCTACGCTTGCGTAGGCTCTACAATCTGTTTTTATTTCTGATAACTTCTTCCTTAGATGTCCTGCGAATATTCCGCCGACAGCGGAGCAGACCGAAACTATGAAGATTTTTTCGTAACTTTACTCCCGAATACTCCTGTTCATGCCATAGCGGAGGTTTAAAAAGTTTTAACACCCTGCACCGAAAAAGCGAAAGTTACTGAAATCTATTATTTTTTATGACCTCACCGGCTTTCCATCGGGTTGCAGAAATGTTATTTAATGAAAGGAGACCACGATTATGAAAAAACTGCTATCTATAATAATGATCCTCTGCGCTCTAACCGCCGGAGCAGCTTCAAAGACACCCCGAAAGAGCAAAGCGAAGAAAGCCCGGACCACAAAAGTGGTCAAAGCTCCCGCTGTGCCGCGTCCGCCACGCGAGCCATTCGTCCGTCGCGTGGATGCGCCTACTGCCGATATCAAAGGAGGTCTCACAGGTAAGAACATAGCCCTATGGCAAAGCCACGGCAGATATTTCGATCAGAAAGAGGATCGTTGGACTTGGCAGCGCGCACGCCTCATGGGTACGGTGGAGGATCTCTACCCGCAGGCTTACGTGCTCCCCTATCTTATCCCCATGCTGGAAAATGCGGGAGCATACGTGCTCACTCCGCGTGAACGCGACACCAACACGGATGAGATAATTGTGGATATGGACGGTGGTTTCGCCCAAAAGACATATTCGGAAAAGAACGGTCAGCACAAATGGCAGACAGCCGAGGGCGTCAATGGTTTTGCATATAAAAAAGAGATTCTAACAGGCACTGACAATCCCTTCCGCATGGGTAGTGTCCGTCAGGCCCATACCGTCAGTGATGTCTCCAAAGCTTCGACAGCATGTTGGTATGCCGACTTTCCCAAAGCCGGAACCTACGCTGTGTATGTAAGCTATGCATCCCTGCCAAATTCAGCACGTGATGCCCGTTATATCGTAAATTCGCTCGCCGGAAGCGAAGAGTTTGAAGTCAATCAGCGCATCGGAGGTGGTACATGGATCTATCTCGGATCATTTCCGTTTGCGGCCGGTAAGAGCAGCACACCTGTCGTGGAACTTCTCAACGTTTCTGCAGAAGAAGGAAAACTGATCACTGCCGATGCCGTCAAAATAGGTGGTGGCATGGGCAATGTCAGCCGTTCGGCCGCGGGCGGCGAGGCTACTGTCAGCACATACCCCCGTTTCACCGAAGGTTCACGCTACTGGCTGCAATGGGCTGGCATACCGTCGAGCGTCTATAGTGTGAGCGGAGGCAAGGATGACTATGAGGATGATTACAAGAGCCGTGGCCTTTGGGTCAACTATCTTGCAGGTGGATCGTCAGAACTTCCGGGTCAGAAGGGTCTCGGAATACCTGTAGATCTTTCATTTGCTTTCCACACGGATGCCGGGACGACATCCTCACCTGCATCGACAATCGGTACGCTTCCCATAGTCTATACCAAAGGTGACCCTCTCGGCAACGGTCAAAGCCGCACCACCTCAAAGCATTTTGCTGAAATGGTGACCGATCAGGTTGTCAGTGATATCCAAACCCTCTACGAACCCACATGGAACAGACGTAAACTCCGTGACCGTCCATACCATGAGGCCATGGAGCCACAAGTCCCGTCGATGCTGATCGAGCTTCTCAGCCACCAGAATTTCGCCGACATGCGTTATGGTCTTGACCCGACGTTCCGTTTCACGGTCAGTCGTGCCATATATAAAGGCATATTGAAATACCTTCATGAGAAGGACGGTGTCCCCTATATCGTCGAGCCGCTTCCTGTCAGCAACTTCTCCATCAATGGTTCAGGTGGCGAATACATCCTGAACTGGAAGGGTGTGGATGACCCTCTTGAACCTACAGCCCGTGCTACCTACTACATCGTCTATGAACGCGTGGATGACGGTGCATTCACAGAGCTTGCCGTTGTGGATAATCCCCGCCTTTCAGTCAAGGTGACTGACAACCGTATCTACAGTTATAAAGTCGTGGCCGCCAACGACGGTGGTATCAGTTTCCCGTCCGAGATACTCTCGCTCTGTTACATCCCTGAATCCGACAAACCGCAAGTACTTGTGGTCAATGGCTTCACGCGTATATCCGGACCTGCAGAGGTGTATGCCGAAGGAAAGATCGGTTTTGACTACAGCGAGGATCATGGCGTGCCCTACATAAGCGACATCCACTTTACTGGTCATCAGACCGAATTCCGCCCCGAAGTCAAATGGACCACCAACGATTCTCCGGGTCACGGTGCAAGCCGTGCCACACATGAGACCGAGGTTTTCGCAGGAAATACCTTCGATTTTGTCTATGTCCACGGACAGTCGATCCGTGCAGCCGGTTTTCCCTTCATCTCGTGTGGAGTGGATGCTCTGATCGACCGCGACAACTCTAACTCTCCGATCATTGACCTCATCCTCGGAAAGCAGAAGGAAATCACAGTCGGCACTTCAGAGGAACGCAAGTTCAAGCCATTCACGGAAAGTCTGAAAGCTTGTCTGGCCAATTTCTGTGATGCGGGTGGCTCACTGCTTGTCTCCGGTAGCTATATCGGTAGTGACCTCTTCGACAATCCGATGAGCGACTCCGAGACACGTGTCTCCGACAGCCAGTTCGGCCACTCCGTTCTGGGTCTCCAATGGCGGCAGGCAAAGGCCACTGTCACCGGCAAGGTCAGGGAAGTGAAGTCGCACTACGGAGAATTCCGTGGTGGACTGTCAATAACCTTCAACCAGCAGCTCAGCTCCGATTGCTATGCCGTTGAATCGCCTGAATCGTTCGCTCCGATGGATACAAGCAACGCGTCACCGATACTCCGCTACACTGAAAATGATTATATCGCCGGTGTAGCCTTTGACCCCGGCACGCATCGTGCGGTCACACTGGGATTCCCCTTCGAGACGATTACCGGCGGTTACGAGCGTGACGCACTCATGGCTCAGATATTGAAATTCTTTACCGCACCTGTCGGGTCGCACCCCGGTGCACGTCCAAAAGTGCAGCCTGAAACCATAATCGGTCTTGCGACACGTCCCGTCGTTCCTCCAAATCCTTATTCCCGAAATCTCAACCCTCGTGAGACCGCACAGCGAGCCGAAGATGAGGAGGACAAGCTTGCAGAGGACCGTAAACGCCGTAAGAAAGGCGCTGATTCAGCCCATAGACCCGACAACATGGTCTGAGCAGAGGTCTTCCGACAAGTTCTTCCTATCGCAAAAAGCGTAAAATCTGAATGTTGAACCTATATATTACATCTTTCTGATTTTTTCATCACTTAGTCTCTATCCAATCGCCCAATCATCATATTTTCTTGCAATGGCAAAAGTTACATCCCATTCACGGCTTTCTTCCGAAGCAATGCGCTGCATAGCAGCCACAGCCGACACTACTCCTGTCATCATAAACCTCACGGACGACGTTATTGAGTTCATACCTTACGGAAAGGAACGTATGGAACGCGTCCTGACCGATACAGGAGCGGCTATGGCCTACTCCGATTTCTATTCGTCCGATGCAGATGGATCGCATACACGCTGCAACCTCAACGATTATCAGGAAGGATCGCTGCGCGACGATTTCGATTTCGGTAAGATTGTGATGGTCAATGCCGACATGCTCAGGAAAGCTGTCAGCGAAATGACTGATGATTTCGAAGCGGCAGGATGGTACGACCTGCGCCTGCGTCTGTCACGTCTCGGAGATATCATCCATATTCCCGAAACGCTCTACACCTCATGCAGCCGAAAAGCAGATGAGCAGGACGGAGAAGCACAGTTCAGCTATGTTGACCCGCGAAACCGCTCGTCACAGATAGAGATGGAAAAAGCGGTCACCTCTCACCTCAGTGCACTCGGAGCACTGGTCGATACAGCCGCGCTTGATCTTCCGGATCTTGATGCCGCGGACTTTCCGGTAGAAGCGTCAGTGATCATCCCCGTGCGCAACCGTCACCGCACCATAGCCGATGCCGTCAGAAGTGCGCTATCGCAGGAAACCGATTTCAGTTTCAACGTTATAGTCATTGACAACGGAAGCAATGACGGGACAGGAGAAATCCTTGATGAAATCGCTCTGTCGGATAATCGGCTAAAAATCATCCGTCCCGCATCGACACCTGCACCCGGCATTGGCGGATGCTGGAATCTCGGCCTGCATTCACCTGACTGCGGCCGCTTCGCCATCCAGCTTGACAGTGATGACATATATTCACGCCCGGACACCCTTCAGATGATAGTCAACAAATTCCATGAGCGGCGATGTGCAATGGTCATCGGATCATACAGCCTTACAGATTTCGACGGCAATCCGCTCCCCCCCGGTCTGATAGATCATGCTGAATGGACCGACGGAAACGGGCCGAACAACGCACTGCGCATAAACGGACTTGGTGCTCCACGCGCCTTCTTTACCCCCGTGGCGCGCAAAATCAATTTTCCGGATGTAAGTTATGGCGAAGATTATGCAATGGGGCTTGCAATCAGCCGGACCTACCCTATCGGACGCATATATGAATCGCTCTATTCATGCCGTCGGTGGGAGGGCAACTCGGATCATGCCCTAAGCCCCGAACGCATCAATGCCAACAATCATTATAAGGACCGCATCCGTACCCTTGAACTCCTTGCAAGAATCAACCGTAACAAAAGCAATCGTGGATAAGAGCAAATTGCAATCCGGATTCATCCCATTTCTGAAATCGGAACTGGCATCATGGCCGATGGCAGATGAAAATTTCACGCGTATCCGCAACAGTGTGGCAGACGGTCGCCGCTCAACCATCACTCCTGCCGGATCACCTTGGCGTGTTGACAAAATGCTTGTCAACCATCGCCGGGCATCCATCACAGCAAAAACCGACGCATCAAGCGTCTCACAACGTCCGTGTTTTCTTTGTGCGTCAAATCGTCCGCCAAATCAATCATCAATGCCATTCGGATCTGCTTACGAAATTCTCATCAATCCCTTCCCGCTTGCAGAAATCCACTTCACCGTTCCATCCGTGAGCCACGAACCGCAGATTCTCGACCCGAATGGCCAACGCATCATGGATATGGCACATCTTGCCGAGGATATGGCAGGATTATGTGTATTCTTCAACGGAGCTACCTGCGGAGCATCCGCTCCTGATCATTTCCACTTTCAGGCAGTTTCACCGGATGCCGTCCCCAATATTAAAAACGATGATCTGACTGGAGCGGAGCTTCTGACTTTTGATCATGCGGCCATCTACGCTGCAGACGACACAGTCGTACCATACCCGGTTTTCATTATTCAATCGACATCCGGAGAGTCACTGCGCCAAGCGTTCCGCAGACTATGGGCAGCCCTTTGCCTAACCGCTACCGATCAGACAGATCCGTCCGTCAATATAGCCATGCTCCATGACCCCGACAACGGTATTACACGGACCGCAATCATCCCGCGCCGTTGTCACCGTCCGGAATGCTATTTCTCCGAGACAGACAAAATGCTGATAAGCCCTGCCACCATAGAGATGCTCGGCACTATCGTCTGCTCGCGTCCGGATGACTTCGATCGTCTGGATATGGAAACTGCCGTCAATATTCTCCGGGAGGTAGCCATCTCGCCGGATGATTTTAAGGAAATTATCCGACAGCTTACCCATGTCACTGCCACAGACCATGTTCAGGAGCAAATGAATTTGTAGGGCGTCTGAAAGTTTTTCAGTAATTTTGCATCTAAACGGATCTAACCCCCGGATTATCATGATGAATCAGGAACCACAGGTAAGAGTAGGCATACTCTCCGCACCATCACTCCGCTTCACCCTTACAGGGCTTTTCACCTCTGCCGACGGTGAATTGGTCTCAGGGACTCATGAGGCACGCATCAGCGAATCAGGCATAGCCTTTACTATAGATGGAAAGACCTATACATCGGTCGAATACACTCCGAATACATATATCGGTGATTCTTTCGAGCTCGAAGGAGTAACCATCGGTGTGGATTTCCATTGGCAGCGAAAGGAGAATCAACGTTTTCGAGGCTCACTTCGCATAATCGTTGAAAACGGTAAGCTTACGGCCATTAATCTTGTAAACGTCGAGGACTATCTCGTGAGCGTCATTTCAAGCGAGATGAGTTCCACATCATCGCTCGCGTTGCTGCGCGCCCATGCAGTGATCTCACGCAGCTGGCTTCTGTCCATGATGAGCCGCGGTGACAAGACACTCCCGACGGCAGATAGCCGCCCCGATGTCCGTGCGCTGAATCCGGGACCTTCACTGATACGCTACTGGGATCGTGAAGACCACCTGAATTTCGACGTGTGTGCCGACGACCACTGCCAGCGTTATCAAGGCATAAGCCGCGTTTCCACTCCCATTGCAGCAGGAGCGGTAGCCGACACGCGTGGAGAAGTGCTGATATATAAAGGCGAACTATGCGACACGCGCTTCTCGAAATGCTGCGGGGGAGTGTTCGAACGCTTCGAAACCTGTTGGGACGACGCCCCGCGTCCCTATCTGACAGCCCGGCGTGACAGCGTGGACACTCTTGATTATCCCGATCTCACGCAGGAGGAAAATGCACGGATGTGGATTCTCGACATGCCGCAAGCTTTCTGTAACACACAGGACAAACGCATACTTTCTCAAGTCCTCAACGGCTACGATCAGGAGACACCTGATTTCTACCGCTGGACCGAAGAGCTTACTCAGGAAAAAATCACATCGCTCCTCCGCAAGCGTCTTGACCGCGACCTCGGTGCGATAAAGGATCTCACACCGCTCACACGTGGCACATCAGGACGTATCCGTGAGCTGAAAATCACCGGTACGGAAGGTGAACTCATAATTGGAAAAGAACTCATGATACGACGCACCCTCTCCGACTCGCATCTTTACAGTTCAGCTTTCGTAGTGGAGGCCCATGAACGCAATGCCGACGGAATTCCGGCCCGCTTCACTCTCCACGGAGCCGGATGGGGGCACGGTGTGGGACTTTGTCAGATCGGAGCAGCCATTATGGGAGAGAAAGGCTACAGCTATGATGAAATTCTCC
This sequence comes from Duncaniella sp., assembly GCF_029056165.1. Classification (NCBI taxonomy): domain Bacteria; kingdom Pseudomonadati; phylum Bacteroidota; class Bacteroidia; order Bacteroidales; family Muribaculaceae; genus Duncaniella; species Duncaniella sp. The sequence continues at coordinate 76,346 of NZ_JAIDBW010000010.1, forward strand.
GTCATTACTACATAGATTCGGAACTGACGCGTCTTTATTGAGAGGCATAACCCTTACTTATAAAAATTCACTGTCTGAAACTAATGGATAAGAACAATAAATCCATCACGGCAAGATCACGCAGTCCTTGGGCATGGATTCCGACCCTGTATTTCGCACAGGGTCTGCCATACGTGGCTGTAATGACCATCTCGGTCATCATGTACAAACGCCTCGGCCTGTCCAATACGGATATTGCCCTCTATACCGGATGGCTGTATCTGCCGTGGGTGATAAAACCATTCTGGAGTCCGTTTGTAGATATCATCAGCACCAAACGTCGGTGGACCATCACCATGCAATGGCTAATCGGGTTGGCGTTTGCCGGTATAGCCTTCGCCCTGCCCACACCCTTCTTCTTCTCCCTGACACTGGCCGTGTTCTGGCTCGTCGGTTTCACATCCGCTACTCACGACATCGCGGCCGACGGCTACTACATGCTTGCTCTCACCGAACATCAGCAATCGCTCTATGTCGGCATCCGATCCACATTCTACCGTGTCGCCACAGTTGCCGGACAAGGTTTGCTCGTGATACTCGCGGGTGCTATCGAGGACTCGTCGGGCAACATACCCTTCGCATGGGCCGTTGTTTTCGGAATCCTCTCCGCTCTTTTCCTTGCTTTCGCTCTTTACCATAGCTGGGCTTTGCCACGGGTAGAGCGTCCCGCCGACCGTTCGCTCCGCAGTGCCGGCAACGTATGGCATGAGTTCGTCGAAGTCTTTGCCGAATTCTTCCGTAAAAAGCATGTCGGAGTAGCCATTATCTTCATGCTGCTTTACCGTCTGCCTGAAGCCCAGCTCGTAAAACTCATCAATCCCTTCCTGCTTGACCCGGCAACGTCGGGCGGTCTCGGCCTATCGACCGGACAGGTCGGAGTGGTCTATGGCACAGTCGGGATCATCGGTCTAACACTCGGCGGAATCATAGGCGGTATCGTTGCTGCACGCCGCGGTCTCCGGTTCTGGCTGCGCCCTATGGCATGGAGCATGTCGCTCACCTGCCTTACCTTCGTCTATCTGAGTTTCGCCTCAGCTCCGTCACTGCCGGTAATAAACATCTGTGTGTTTATCGAACAGTTCGGCTACGGTTTCGGCTTCACAGCCTACATGCTCTATCTCATCTATTTCTCTGAAGGACGTCACCGCACGGCTCATTACAGTATCTGCACCGGTTTCATGGCTCTTGGCATGATGCTCCCCGGCATGGCAGCCGGATGGATTCAGGAGACGGTCGGTTACCAGAACTTCTTTATCTGGACCATGATCTGCTGCGCTGCCACCATCGGAGTGACCTACCTCATCAGGATTGATCCCGCATTCGGACGTAAAGGTTCTTGACAAAATCATTTCCACAAGCCGGTTTGTTATAGTTAGAGTCAACAATCCATCAACTCTAACCGGCTCTTACTCAAATTATGAAAAAACCGAACATGACAGGACTGCTCTCAGCCATACTTCTCTCTATTGCGGCAATCAGTTGCGGCAATACATCTGAAATCAACAGTGACCGTCAGGCCACTGCCGGAAACGGAGAGACCACCATTGCGAAATCCGGTCAAAATGTGACTGAAACCGTACTTCCCGGCATCGAAGTGCTCCGCAATCAGGGGTTCGAAGCCCTGAAAGGGAAGCGCGTAGGACTTATTACCAACCCTACAGGTGTGGATAACTCCCTTAAATCCACGATCGACATTCTCGCGGAAGCCCCGGAAGTAAATCTGACCACCCTCTTCGCTCCCGAACACGGCGTGCGTGGCAACTATATAGCCGGAGCATCGGTGGCCAACGAGACAGATACTAAAACAGGCATTCCTGTCTATTCACTCCACGGAAAGACACGTAAACCGACAGCTGAGATGTTGAAAAATGTCGATGTGATCGTCTATGACATACAGGATATCGGCACACGTAGCTACACATTCATCTCCACAATGGGACTTGCAATGGAAGCCGCAGCCGAAAACGGGAAGGAATTCATGGTGCTCGACCGTCCTAATCCCCTCGGAGGCAACAAGGTCGAGGGCAATATCGTAGAGCCCGGCTGCTTTTCATTTGTCAGCCAGTACCCGGTACCCTATATCTATGGATTGACCCCCGGTGAATTTGCCCGCTTCCTCAACGGCGAGGGACTGCTCAAGAACGGCGTGAAAGTAAAGCTTGAAGTCATACCGATGGAAGGCTGGAAACGTTCGATGACCTTTGCCGAGACAGGAATGCCTTGGGTACTCCCCTCACCCCACATTCCCGACCCCGCGACATCACTCCTCTATCCCGCCACCGGCATAATGGGGGAGCTTGACTACGTGTCCATCGGGGTGGGCTATACTCTTCCATTCAAACTTGCAGGTGCTCCGTGGATCGATGCCCCGGCTCTTGCCGACCGTCTCACGGCCTTGAAGATACCCGGAGTGGAATTTCGGCCTCTGTATTACAAGCCTTTCTATGCCATGTACAAGGGTGAGAATCTCAGTGGAGTCGAGATCTATGTGACTGACGAGGAAGCCGCGCCACTGTCACTCATCCAATTCTACATCATGCAGGAACTTGCCGCTATGTATCCCGCACAAAAAGCGTTTGACAAGGCCACTCCCTCCCGTTTGAATATGTTTGACAAAGTCTGCGGTTCGACCAAGGTTCGTCAGCTCTTCGGAAAGAACTATAAAGTGGCGGATCTCGCTCCGTTCTGGAACAAGGACGTTGAAAGTTTTACGACGCGTTGTGAACCCTACAGACTATACAAATAACCCCCTCGCTTCTATCTTTTTAACCGATTCCCAATCCATGAAACTCATTGCTGATGCCGGAAGTACCAAAATCGAATGGGTGCTTCTTGATAACGTGGGGGCAATACGCCTCCGCACTCTGACCACCGGATTCAATGCAGCCACCGGGCATACGGATGATCTCTTAACGGCTATAAAAGCAGAATCACCCGAACTCTACTCGTGTGCGCGGGACATAGATGAGATCCACTATTACGGTGCAGGCTGTGCGGGCGATCGCTGCAAGCTGATGGAGAAGATACTGAACGAAATATTCCCCTCAGCCGCCTGTCAAGTCGAGAGCGATATGCTTGGAGCTGCCCGCGCACTCTGCGGCAGATCCGAGGGAATAGCCTGCATCCTTGGGACAGGCTCAAACTCTTGCCACTACGATGGGGAGAAAATCATAGCCAACGTGTCGCCGCTCGGCTTCATCCTCGGCGACGAGGGAAGCGGAGCTGTGCTGGGACGGAGATTGATCGGTATGGTGATGAAAGGAGGTTTTTCCGACACTGTAATCAACCGTTTCAACGACCGTTTTCCCGAAGCGACGCGCGATGAGATCATAAACCGTGTCTATCGCTGTGAACGTCCCGGAGCTTATCTTGCTTCTTTTGTTCCTTTCCTCCGTGAACAGATAGACAACGAGGAAGTCGCAGAATTCGTGACCGATGAATTCCGTAGGTTTTTCCGTTTCAATGTGCTTGCATATAAGCGTGCGCAAAGTCTTCCCGTCAGTTTCACCGGATCGGTAGCCTATCACTTCGCGCCGCAGCTCCGTTCAGCCGCACATCGTTGCGGATTGAATATCCGTCATATAGAAAAAGCCCCTATGGACGCGCTTATAGCATACCATAGGGACAGATGAAATATTGTTCTAAATACGATTAGGATCGAAGATATCAGTGGGGGGCTGACGGCGACTGATCAGCGTTTGCGGATGATGATGTGGTGATTTTCAGTTATGACCACATCCACGCGCACATCATGAGGCTCGGCATCGATCTCATCCATCAGCTGAAAGTCGTAGGCCACACCGATTTTTCGCGCACGGCTGTCGGTCAGCAGACGATCATAGTAACCCTTACCTCGTCCCACACGGTTACCTGCACGGTCGTAGGCCACGGCCGGAATGACTATCATCTCCATATCCGTAATGGCGGTCGTGTCATTGCCCGTCGGTTCTTCAATATGAAATGAACCGAGTGCGAGTTGTGACTCATCGTAGGGAAGGATTTCGAGATTCACACCGTTGACCCTCGGAAGATAGAAATGCTTGCGTCCCGACCACTTGCGTATGAACGCACGGGTCGAGAGTTCGTCGGGCAACGAGTGATACATCAGTATCCTGTCAGACAGGATGAAATCAGCCGTCTTTTCAAGCAATCCGAACACCCTTTCGGCAGCCGACAGTTTCTCTTCCTCGCTGAGGAGGGTCTTACGCGCCTTTACATGGCGTCTTATGTCATCTTTTTTCATCGAGTTTATCCCTTTTAGCCGCCGGTGATGGCGGAGTTTATTTAGTAATAGGGAAAGCCGCCTTATTGCCGGTCAGAGCGTCGATGCCCGACAGGACTGTAGGATCATACTCGTTGAAAACCTCAAAATAGCCCTGCACACCGAGCGCATTGCGCGCAATCATGGCTTTCAGTTGGTTAACAATCAGATCACGGGAAATGTTTATGTAGTACCATCTGGGAGCCACGCCGTTTTTCTGTGCATAGCTGACGAAATCCTGAAGTAGGGTATCATCATCCGGCAGGAGACGCATCAGTTCGACCGCCGTCTCCGCTCCGTCGAGACGCTGACGGTTGCGGTCGGTATAGTCAAACGTATATTTCTGTATCAGACCCGCGTTAAGGACGTTGAGATAATATGACGTGATGCCGACAGTGTCGTTCGGGACAAAGATATCAGGCATGATACCGCCTCCGCCATAGACCGTACGGCCATGCATGGTCTCGAAAGCGAGCGATTTGTCAAGCTTGATAGAATCGACATTGTAGAACTCACCATGCTCGTAACGGTTGACGATGTCACGGTCATAGTCCGTTCCCGGAGCGTAGGTCTTCTGAATGCAGCGGCCCGACGGAGTGTAGTAACGCGCTATGGTCAGACGGATGGCACTGCTGTCGGGGAGTTCCATCTGATTCTGCACCAGACCTTTTCCGAATGACCGGCGACCGATCACGAGTCCGCGGTCATTGTCCTGAATAGCACCTGAGAAAATCTCGCTCGCGCTGGCCGAGATCTCATCGATAAGCACCACGACTTCGTTTTTAAGGAACGAACCCGAACCGTCGCTCATGGTCGGACGGCTGTCGGGGGCATTCTTGCCCTTCATGCTCACGATGGGCGAACCGGCCGGCAGGAACTCATTTGCCATCAGCACGGCAGGTTCCATGAAGCCACCGCCGTTACCACGGAGGTCGATTATGAATTTTTCAGCACCGTCAGCCACGAGATCCATCATTGAGGTGAGGAACTCGCTATAGGTATTCGAACTGAACTTATTGATCTTCAAAAGCCCGATCTTAGGTGCAACCATGTAAGCAGCATCGATCGAGGTCATCGGTATATCGCCACGGATCACTTCAAAGTCAAGAGGTTTGGCTGAGGTCTGACGCTTGACCGTGAGCTTGACCGTACTTCCTTTCTCTCCTCTCAACGAGCCCTTGACCTTGACATCGCTCCAGTTCTGACCGGCCACGACCGTATCGTTGATGGCTATGATACGGTCACCGGGAAGGAGACCGGCTTTTTCCGACGGACCGCCGGAAATCACCTCAAGCACATTTATTGAATCGTTGAGAAGATTAAACGAAATACCTATACCGGAAAACGATCCGCCAAGCTCTTCGTTGACATTCTGAAGATCCTTAGCGGGGATATAGACTGAATGAGGGTCAAGACGTGAGAGCAGACCGGGGAACGACGCTTCGAGAAGGCTGTCGGTATCGATCTCATCAACGTATGACCGGTCAACAAGCTCAAGGATGGTGTCGAGCTTGGTGCGGGAATTCCATTTTCCCGATCCATTGAAAAACGTATGACCGATCCACATGCCGGCCACCAGCGAAACAGCAATGGCGACTGGCATCCAAACGGATGTTTTCTTCAGACGGTTATTCATAGAAGGTTTTTACTAAACAGAGATAGAAAAAATAGCTTTTTGATAGTTAAAGTCATATTAAGTCAGGGGAGAGTATCCTCATTGCATGAGATCCGTGATGTGGCAGCATTCAATTCCTGCGAGCCGAAGCAGATCTATGCCATCGGTAATGCGGTAAAGTTCGTTATAGACCACTCTCTTTATACCGGCTTGAATCATCAGCTTTGCGCAATCCAGACAGGGGGATGCCGTCACATAGAGAGTCGCTCCCTCAGCTGAATTATTCGAACGTGCCACCTTGGTGATTGCATTGGCCTCGGCATGCAACACGTATGTTTTGGTAACACCGTCTTCATCCTCACACACGTTTTCAAATCCGGCGGGAGTCCCGTTGAAACCGTCCGAGATAATAGTACGGTCCTTCACCATGAGCGCACCCACCTTACGGCGTTCGCAATATGAATTTTCAGCCCATATACGAGCCATGCGCAGGTAACGCCTGTCGAGCAGGTCCTGCTTGTCAAGATTTTTCATGTCGCGGGTTGTTTGATGACTGCAAAGGTAATGAGATTTATTATATTATGCGGTATTTCGTCCTAAAAATTACACATACTGCAGATAATTCGTGCAATTATTGTCAATTATTTCCTGATCGGGATGTCTGAATACCTGACTCGTGACCGACAAAACTGTTTTTTGCGTATGTGGCGGAAATTAACTACTTTTGCCATGATAAAAATCCGGATGGACGAGGGATAACATCAACAACGCCACGGAATTTATTTTCCTGTAGTTGCGTCCGCACAAAACAGGTCATGAAATCGTTCTATTGACATAGCGAAACCGTCAACAGGCAGTTTCATGAAATAGAAATTCACAATAAAACCATTTAGAAATTATGAGATTTGTTTCACTATTCGCATCAGCCATAGCCATAACGGCTCTCGTCAGCGGATGCAGTATAATCAAAAAGACAGGAACGACAGTGACAACTCCCGATACAAACGTAAAGGCTACCCCGGTGACCTCTGAAATCTCGTCGTACGACTCGACCCAGATCGCACCTCTGCTCGGTGGTTGGTCAGTAACCGCTATTGACGGAAAACAGGTGGTGGTCAACGGCGACAATCATCCTCAGATCACATTTGAGTCAATCCCCGATGCAAAGACAGCAATACTTGTGATCGGTTTCAACGGCTGCAACTATCTCAACGGTTCTTGGATAGTCCGCGGAAGCAAGCTCGAACCTAACGGTGAATTCCTTTCATCGCTCAAAGCCTGTCAGGATGCTCCTTACGAGACAGCTATGAATCAGGCCCTCGCTAAAGTCGCGTCATACTCCATCGTGGATGACAACAACATCTCGCTCAACTCAGCCGACGGAACATCAGTCATCGCACTCCGCAAGCGCAATCTCTCGTTCCTCAACGGCGCATGGCAGGTGACCACCATTCAGGGAACTCCTGTCCCGGCTAATACCGCCATTAAAATCGTCATCGATATCGACGGCTGCAAGATTCACGGTAATGCAGGCTGCAATGTTGTCAACGGAACCATAGTCGTAAATCTCGACAAGGGTGACGGTATCGAATTCAAGGATCTCGCCACCACTCGCATGACCTGTCCGGCCATCGCTACCGAACAGGCTTTCCTGCTTGCTCTCGAACAGGTCGATACCTGCGTGGAAGGTGCATCCGCTGACCAAGCCATAATGAAAGGCTCGAACGGCGAACCGGTCCTCACGCTTATCCGTATCGCACCCTCGCAGTTAGGTGAGGATCTCTAATGAAGTAAAGAGTCTGCAAAACAATCTAAAAAAATCCCACAGCCATGCAATCTGTCGATCAGAATAAACTCATGCTCCTCAATCAGGAGGAATTTGAACGCCGTGTCAGCCGCGTCAAGGCCCAGATGGCTGATCTCGGCATTCCTGCCATCCTAATATCCGACAATGCTAACAAATATTATCTGACCGGTCGAGTATATGCCGGTTACGTCTATATACCGCTAGAAGGGCCGAACATGTTCTTTGTCCGCCGTCCGGTCGAACTTGAAGGTGACGGTGTCGTCTATATCCGCAAGCCTGAAGAGATCGGCCAGTCAATCGGGCTTAATGTACCCGAAGCTATCGGACTGGAACTCGACGTGCTCCCCTACTCTATGGTGACACGTCTTAAAGCTATCTTCCCGGAGAGTGAGCTCAAGAACGCTTCGACCGTGATGAGACATGCCCGCGCCATAAAGACCGAAGAAGAAATTGAGATGATACGCCGTTCGGGTGTGAAGCATGTTCATGTCTATAGCCGTATCCCCCACCTTTTCCAACCCGGCATGACTGACCTTGGCCTTCAGGTCGAGATCGAGCGCGTCAGCCGTCTCGCCGGTTGTCTCGGACAGTTCCGCATCAGCGGTGACTCGATGGAGCTCCACATGGGTAATGTTCTTGTGGGGGAGAATGCGGATTCACCATCCCCCTACGATTTCGCTATGGGCGGAGCCGGTCTTGACCCATCACTTCCGGTCGGTGCTGACGGAACCCCTATCCGCCGAGGCGACACGGTCATGGTGGATATGAACGGTAACTTCGACGGTTACATGACTGACATGACGCGCGTGTTCGCCCTCGGAGAGATCGCACCGCTCGCCATCGAAGCTCACAAGTGTTCCATCGACATCCACAGAGCACTCACCGATATGATGCGCCCCGGTACTCCGGCAAAGGAACTGTATGAAAAAGCGGAGGAGATCGTGCGCGGACGCAACCTCCAACATTATTACATGGGTCACCGCCAGCATGCCGGATTCATAGGCCACGGTGTCGGTATCGAGATCAATGAGTTGCCGGTGATAGCTCCGCGCAGCCGTGACATAATCGAGGAAGGCAATGTAATCGCACTCGAACCAAAGTTCGTGATCCCCGGAACAGGAGCTGTAGGTATCGAGAACACTTATGCCGTCTATGCCGATCATGTTGAGTGTCTGACACCCGCCCCTGAAGATATTTCGTACTTCCTCATATAATTAATTGGTGGGATAGAGCATATCGCTCCTCATCTCATGTACCCATTCCTTTCTCTCCTCTAATCTGACCTGTAACCCGATCATCCTGAAATGCAGTCATTAGACAATATTTTAAGACGCCTCGACATTCCTCTCTATCATACCATCGGCGATGCAGCCGATTCCATTGACCGCCCATGTTACGCAGTGGGCGGATGCGTGCGTGATTTTTTTCTCGAACGTCCGTCCAAGGACATTGACTTCGTCACTGTCGGAAGCGGAATCGAACTTGCCGAGATTGTGGCCCAACGGCTTGGCAAAGGCACTCATCTGACTGTGTTCCGCAATTTCGGCACGGCTCAGGTCAAACGCCGTGATGTGGAACTGGAGTTTGTCGGTGCACGCCGTGAGTCCTACGACCGCAATTCACGCAAACCAGTCGTGGAGGACGGCACTCTCGAAGAGGATCTGTCACGCCGCGACTTCACTATCAATGCGCTCGCACTGAGGGTGAACCGCATAGGCTTCGGCGAGCTCGTGGATCTTTTCGACGGTCTCGGCGACATGGAAAAACGCCTGCTCCGCACACCGCTCGACCCGGACGTGACTTTCAGCGATGATCCCCTGCGCATGATGCGCGCCATCCGCTTCGCCACACAGCTCGGTTTCACCATCTGGCCTGAGACCTTTGAAGCCATCAGGCGTAACGCCGAACGCATCCGCATAATCTCTCATGAGCGCATCGTCGATGAACTCATGAAAATAATGCGTGCACCGCATCCGTCGATCGGCTGGGATCTCCTGCTGAAATCCGGGCTGCTTGCAATAATTTTCCCTGAACTTGCTGCCATGAAGGGTGTGGAAGTGGTCAAAGGATGCGGACATAAGGATAATTTCTACCATACGCTTGCCGTGCTCGACAATGTAGCGGCAAAAAGCGATGACGTGTGGCTGCGCTGGGGCGCGCTCATGCACGACATTGCAAAGCCTGTCACCAAACGCTGGGATGAAAAGCTCGGATGGACTTTCCATAACCATAACTTCATCGGAGCGAAGATGGTACCGAGGATTTTCCGCAGGATGCGACTGCCTCAGGACAACAAAATGAAATATGTGGCCAAGCTCGTCGAGCTTCACATGCGTCCGATAGCACTCGTCGAGGATGAAGTGACCGATTCCGCCGTGCGCCGCCTCATCCATGATGCCGGCGATGACCTTGAGGATCTCATGACTCTATGCGAGGCCGACATCACCTCGAAAAATCAGGAAAAGGTGCGTCGCATACTCGATAATTTCGCACTTGTCCGCGCAAAAATGGTGGATCTCAACGAACGTGATCATATCCGTAATTTCAAGCCGCCGGTGGATGGAAATGAGATCATGGAGACCTTCGGCATATCCGGCGGCCCGGTCATCGGTCGGATCAAGAGCGGCATCAAGAATGCGATTCTTGACGGTGTGATCCATAATGACTACGAAGAAGCACGGCAACTGATGCTGAAGATCGCCGCCGACAACGGACTGTATCCCGTAGCCGGACAGGACTCAGACACCAAATCCTAAAATACGCTATATATTGCAATGTACTATATTACCAAACGATTCGAACTCGCGGGTTGTCACCGACTCGAACTGTCATACGAAAGCAAATGCTCGCGTCTCCACGGTCACAACTGGATAGTGACCGTCCATTGCCGTGCCAAGGAACTTAATGCCGACGGCATGGTGGTTGATTTCAGCCATATCAAGGAACGCATTACCTCCTATCTTGATCATGGCAATTTCAATGAACTGCTTCCCTTTAATCCCACGGCTGAAAACATTGCCCGATGGATCTGCGAACAGATCCCCTGCTGCTATCGAGTGGATGTGCAGGAAAGCGAGGGCAACACGGCAAGCTACGAGGTAGATTAAAACCATAATATCAGCTATGAGCTACCGAGTCAACGAAATTTTCTACTCGCTGCAGGGCGAGGGTTACTTTACGGGTACTCCGGCCGTGTTCCTCCGATTCAGCGGTTGCAACCTTAAATGCGGTTTCTGCGACACGCGCCATGAAGAGTATGTGGTCATGAATCCTACCGATATCATCGACCGAATCAAAGGATATCCTACCCGCCACATTGTCATCACCGGCGGAGAGCCGTCACTGCAACTCGACCAGTTTTTAGTGGATCTCCTTCATGACGAGGGCTACTTCATCCAGATCGAGACAAACGGCACACACATTCTTCCTGAAGGGATCGACTGGGTGACATGCTCACCGAAGTCAGGCATGAACGGCGAGGCGGACCTCCGTATCAGACACGTGGATGAACTGAAAGTAGTGTATGAGGGACAGGATGTCGAGTCGATCGCCAATTCAATCCCCGCCATGCACTATTTCCTGCAGCCATGCAGCTCCGACCGCTATCCGGGAGGCTCAAACACATCCGAGACGGTCGAATACATACTTAAAAATCCCCACTGGCGACTTTCGCTCCAGACACATAAATTAATCAATATCCAATAGTGGTATTTTTTACTCTTTCGCAGGGCTTAACCAAATCAATCACAACATGAAACTCGGCAAATCATTAATCATAACAGCCTGCACTGCCATGATCGCCATGAGCAGTTGTTCAGGTAGCAAGGACAGTGACCATCTCGTCATCCTCCATACCAACGACACCCATTCGGCCATCGAACCTGACCGCCACGACATGGGAGGAATAGCCCGGCGCAAGGTACTTATCGACAGCGTGCGCGGAGTCCGGGAAAACGTCATGCTCATAGATGCGGGCGATGCCGTGCAGGGGTCGCTTTACTACACACTGTTCGGAGGAGAAGTCGAACGCAAACTCATGAATGCTCTTGGCTATGACATACAGATACTCGGCAATCATGAGTTCGACAAGGGTATGGAGCAACTGGCCAAGGAGTGGAAACAGCTTAACGCTGACCGCCTCAGCACAAACTACGACCTCAGCGGCAGCACCTTGGACGGACTTTTTGTCCCTGCAGTGGTGCGTGGTTTCGGCGATTCGTCGGTCGGTTTCATCGGTATAAACCTCGATCCGGCCGGAATCGTAATCGAGGAAAATTATAAAGGTGTCAAGTACATGGATGCCATCGAGACGGCTAATGCTGAAGCTGCGCGGCTCAAAGCCGATGGTGTGGATATGGTGATAGCCGTCACTCACATCGGCTATGACAATGAGGCCGGCTACAGCGATATGGACATAGCCAGAAATTCACGCGATATCGACGTGATCATAGGCGGCCACTCACATACCGTCATCGATCCGGCCGACAAGCGCACAGGTGTGCCGAAATGGAGAGTTGCCAATGCCGACGGTGACACAATCTCTGTTCTTCAGACAGGCTCAAGCGGTGTCAATCTTGGTGAAATAGATATCAATCTCAAGACCAAGGACGTGGCCGCACGCCTTATTCCGGTGGATAAGCGTCTGGACGACCGCGTCAGCCCGTCCATCGAAGAAATCATAGCTCCTTATCGCCAGCAGGTCGATGAAATGCGTTCAAAAGAAATAGGAAACTCACCTTTCGAATATGACCGTAAATCTGCTGAAATGGTCAATCTGCTCAGTGACTTCGTCAGAATGCGCGGAGCTGAGATCTGCGGGAAACCGGTTGATCTCTCGATCATGAACAAGGGCGGCATACGCAACAGCCTTGCTGCAGGGACGATCACCAAGGGTGAGATAATAGATATCGCGCCTTTTGACAACTCCATCGTCGTAATGGATATCAAAGGCAGTAACCTGCTTGACAATATAGCCATCATGGCCGCACAGGACGGTCAGGGTGTAAGCAGCAATGTAGAAGTCCTCTATGATCCTTCAACCAAGGCTGTGAACTCTGCTACCATCGACGGAAAGCCAATCAATCCGGACAGGACATACCGATTGGCGACGATCGACTATCTTGCCGCCGGCAATGACTACATGGAACCGTTGAAAAAAGGTACGATACTTGCAAAAAGCAATGAAGTGCTCTATCAGATTTTAATCGATTACGTGGCGAATGGTAAGCTTGACAAGCTCCTCGCAAATCCTGATCGAGAAAAAAGGATGAGAAGTTTCTGACCTGCTTGTGCGGGTGCGGTGCAACCCACTTAACCGGATTAAATTCACTTCCGACAATTTTAAGAATCAATCTTCCACTCCGGTGGATACCAATACTACAAAATATATCATCACATTCACTCTATATATCCTCACATTCACTCTCTGCTATGAACGGTTGGTCAACTGTAGGACTGCTTGTCATTTCCAACATATTCATGACTTTCGCATGGTACGGACAGCTGAAGCTCTCCGAAATGAAAGTCATCACATCCGATACTCCTCTTTATATAGTGATCCTGCTGTCATGGCTGATCGCACTACTTGAATACTGCTTCATGATCCCCGCGAATCGTTACGGTTTCATCGGCAATGGAGGTCAGTTTTCACTCCTGCAGCTCAAAGTGATGCAGGAAGTGATCTCGCTACTTGTATTCTCTGTATTCGCCATACTGCTGTTCAAGGGTGAAAGCCTCCATTGGAACCACTTCCTTGCATTCGGACTCCTGATCGCAGCCGTCTATCTTGTGTTCATGGACAACTAACGGATAAATTTAATCCGTATAGACCTGCATCCGGCAATTCTTACAGTCGAAATCAAGTCTCAGACGCGTGTTACCGCTGACGAGCTTCAGCGGCCCCTGCCAGTCCTTACCGGAAGGATATTTCAGACACTTGCCTAATTCACGGCGCAGACAATAGCGCGTGGTCATCACCGGCTCTTCCTTATAAGCACCCTTGGAAGAAACCTCCATTGCAGAGGTTATTTCCTTAGCTCCGTGTGAAACGTAAAACTCACAGGCAAGTCTGTTTGCCACATTGTCATGAACCGTAAGGCGATCTCCATAAGGCAGCGGGACGTCAAACTTTTCAGGCAGACGGTAGCAGAACTTGTACGAAGCACGGGCATTGCTATCGAGAGCCTCCACACACTGCCGGCGCAAAGCTGCCAGCGAGGAAGCAGGAATGAACACCTGTCCGGCAAGATCAACAATCCGTCCTGAACGATAGCCGGTGCCTCCGAGTTTGTCAAGAATACGGCGACGAGGCCCTTCCTGCGGTGTGACTGCGTTCTGAAGCAGTCCGACCTCCGCCACGACCGTAGCCACACACCCGCGACAATCCGTCATTTCAAGTGAAATCCTGTCGTCGCCCACTATCTGCAGAGCCATATCAACCGGAATATTACGGGTAGTCTTGGCGACAGCTATCCCGTCGTCAAACTCTTTGTCGCGGTTACGATAAAGGACAGTCCCGGCGGGAATGCTCTGCGGAGCAGCTGGAAACAGTCTGTTTCCCTCGACTCGATTAAGACGGAAGCCCTGAAACACTCCGGAAGCAGTGTAGTAACCGAGTCCGTCACCATTGGCAAGCGGAGCATCGAGACGCGCCGTGATTACCTTTGGCTTACACTCCGTCACCACTCCGACTTTCAGACCGGTCGCTTTCGGCGATGAAATTGACGCCATCCCCTTAGCCGGTGCTTTTCCTGTGAGGAAATAGGGCGTGAATCCGCGATTGAATCCTTTATCGAGCGAGGGAGTGAAACCGAGTCGCACTTCTCCCACGGACTGACGGACATAGCGTCCGTCGCTTTCCGCAACCAAGCGGTCAAGAATACGGCTGTAAGCCCCGACAGCATTGCGGACATAGACCTCATCTTTAAGACGTCCCTCAATCTTAAACGAACTTACACCGGCCGCAGCCATGTCAGCTATGGATGATGACCTGTTCAGATCGCGCAACGAAAGCAGATGCTTGCCTTTCAGCAACACATCGCCATCTCCATCCACGAGGTCGAACGGCAGACGGCATATCTGAGCACACTCTCCACGATTGGCACTGCGCCCGACAGTTGCGAAGCTTGCACGGCAATCACCGCTGTAGCTCACACACAATGCTCCATGAATGAACGCTTCAAGCGGCGTATCGGGTACAGACGCATGTATCTCCTCAATCTCTTTCAAGGATAGCTCTCGCGCAAGCACGAGACGCGAGAAACCTACATCGGCCAGAAATCTCGCCTTTGCCACATCGCGTATGTCGCACTGCGTGCTCGCATGCAGCTCAATCGGAGGAATATCCATGCGCAATATACCCATATCCTGAACAATGAGTGCATCAACACCTGCCTTGTAAAGATCATGGATCAACCGCTCCACCGATGAAAGCTCGTCATCATATATGATGGTATTCACCGTAGCGAAAACCTTTGCATTGAACCGATGGGCATATTCAGCCACACGGGCCATATCGGCAACGGAATTAGCAGCAGCATGACGTGCGCCGTGACTGGAAGCTCCCATGTAGACAGCATCCGCACCGGCAGTTATGGCAGCAATGGCAATATCGGCATTACGGGCGGGAGCAAGTAGTTCAAGGGGTATAGGAGCCGGTTTTCGCATTTTTCAGGAGATTAATGTTAAACGAAGTTAAAACCGCAAGGATAGAATTAAACCTTACTGGTTTTGTCGAGTCAAAAGTGACAGACAACGTAATAGAATTAGCTTTTTGATTATATGCTCTGCGTCGGCTCGTGAAGAGTGGCGCAGAGCACATTATTTTTCAGCTATAGATTTTAACGTAGCGCAGAAGCGGATTATTGTCATTATAATATATATTACGTGTATTACACGATTTTTACTTAATTATCCCTACTGCCGGATAAATCAACTTAATATCTGTAAATTTCAAGGATATATACAAAATAATTTGTATCTTCGCGGAATCATACTCACATTTTTTCCAAACCACTCTTTTCAAAATCTTTCCAATGAAAAAATTCTTTTTAAGCATTCTTGCAGTGGCTGCTGTCGCAGTGCTTGTGGTATCCTGCGGATCATCCAAGAAAAGCGATGCCCAGACTACCGAAAGGGATTCAACCTACACTAATGTGCAGCATCCCGAATGGTCACGCAATGCAGTAATCTATGAGGTCAACGTGCGTCAGTTCACAGATTCTGGTACAATCACTGCCTTCGATGCACAGCTCCCGCGTCTCAAGGAGCTTGGGGTCGATATCCTTTGGTTCATGCCCATCTATCCTATCAGCGAAAAGAACCGCAAAGGTGAACTCGGCAGTTACTATGCGGTGAAGGACTACAAGGCTTTCAATCCTGAATTCGGCACACTCGACCAGTTCAAGGAGACAGTCAAAAAAGCCCACGATCTCGGAATGAAAGTAATCCTTGACTGGGTCCCCAACCATTCAGGTTGCGACAATGCATGGGTGACCGAACACCCCGACTGGTATGCAAAGAACGAGAAAGGTGAGATGTTCGGCCCTTACGACTGGACAGATGTCTATAAGTTTGACTACTCCAACCCTGAAATGCGCGCCGCAATGATCGATGTGTTCAAATTCTGGCTTACTGAGGTAGGAGTCGATGGCTTCCGCTGCGACGTAGCAATGGAAGTGCCCACCGATTTCTGGGACGAGGCCCGTCCGCAACTTCAGGCCGTGAAACCCGACCTGTTCATGCTCGCCGAGGCAAGCGTCCCCGCTCTCCAGAAAAACGGCTTCGACATGGGCTACAACTGGCCTATGAAGGATCTTTTCAGCGAGATCGCTGCAACTTCCGGCCAATATACATTCAAAAACGACAAGGGTGAGGTCCGCACCTTCCCTGTGCGCCACGCTGCTGACATCGATTCGCTCCTTGCCTCTCAGGCTGCCGACTATCCCCGCGACACCTACCTGATGAACATGGTCACCAACCATGACCTCAATTCATGGGAAGGCACTGAGTTTGACCGTCTCGGCAATCTTACCGATGCGTTTGCAGTCCTTTCCTACACACTTCCCGGTATGCCCCTCATCTACACCGGTCAGGAAACAGGCCTCAACCGCGCTCTTGAATTTTTCGTCAAGGACAAAGCACCCGAATGGGAGCCGCGTAACAGTTACTTCGACTTCTACAAGAAACTCAACGAGCTGAAACACACTCAAGCTGCACTTCGCGCCGGAGAAGAAGGTGGCGAGATGCTGCGCTATGCAACATCCAGCCCCGACCTATACGCCTTCTCCCGTTCGAAAGACGATTCGAAGGTCACTGTAATCGTGAATCTCGGTAGCAAAGATGAAGAAATCGCTTTCACATCCGCTGCACCTCAGCTCGGTGAAAACACCATTGACTTCTTCACCGGAGAAAAAGCCGTTCTTCCCTCAACCCTCAAACCCGGCGAATATTGTGTTATGATCGACAAGTAATCGCCATTTTACTGACTGACAAGCGAATAAAATTCCTTATTTGAATATATCAAATCCATATCCCGGACCCTACGCCAGACTTTCCAATAAGGTTTGGCGTATGGTCCGGGATATTTATACCCACCCTAAACCGAAGGATTTCCCGTATCATACAGAACTGTAATTAATGCCGCTAACGCCATCTAATTCGCAGTCTTTTAATATATATGTGTCAAAAATTTGTTATTGACGTGGCGATGTCGTAATTTTGTAACGTTTTAGCGATTGTTTTACGAATTACTTATCAATCATATACATTCAAGCATGAAAAAGTTTTTCATCTCTTTTCTTGCCACTCTTGCCGGTATCTGGTTCTCACTGCTGTTAGCTGTGATAGGCCTTGTCATTGTCATTGCAGCAGCAGCCGTATCATCCGGCGGTCAGAAATCAGTAACCATCAAAGATAATTCCATACTGACAGTAGATCTGTCAGGTCCTATCTATGAGCGTCAGCCTAAAATCAACTATAAGAACCTGATTCTTAACCGTGACACTGACTATCAGCTAATCTCCGATATCACAGGTTCGATCGAAGCTGCAGCTACCGATGACCACATCGATGGTATAGTCCTGAATTGCGAAGGAGCAAGCGCAGGTATCTCCAACCGTTCTGCCATCGTCGAATCGCTCCGTAAGTTCAAGGAGAAAGCTCCCGACAAGTGGATCTATGCCTATGGCGACTTCTACACGCAGGGCGATTACTATGTCGCATCCGTAGCGGACAGCATCTTCATCAACCCTATCGGTATGGTCGAGCTGACCGGTCTTGCATCCACGACATACTATCTCAAGAATCTTTGCGACAAACTCGGCATAGATGTACAGGTGGTTAAGGTCGGTACTTACAAAAGTGCTGTCGAACCTTATATCCGCGAAACCATGAGCGAACCTGCACGCGAACAGCAGGAGCTCTATCTCAACAATATCTGGCAAAATCTCTCGTCAGTCATCGCTGAAGGCCGCGGAGTAGATGTGCAGAAAGTCAATGACTGGGCTAACAATCTCGTTGCCGTCCAAGCGACCGACGCCTATCGCCCCGAAAAGATCGTCGATGGCCGCCTCGAC
>NZ_JAIDBW010000011.1:0-45856 GCF_029056165.1 Duncaniella sp.
CAAGTTCTTTATGTTCAGACTATCCACACTATACTCTTAATCTATGCACTCACCCACCGTATAAATCCGCTGACCCGTTTTAACAATTCAACCGGGTTTTGCATCTGATCCGTTATAGGTAACTTTATAGGGAACTCGCCCGATTTGGGTTGAATGAAAAATCGCTAACAATCTGTAAATTAGATTATTAGCGATTTTAGAGGTGGTGCCACCAGGAATCGAACCGGGGACACAAGGATTTTCAGTCCTTTGCTCTACCAACTGAGCTATGGCACCATCGTTATGTCTTTGCTTTTGGAGGTGTTTCTCCGTTTTTGCGTTGCAAAGGTAGGGGTTTTATTTGGTGTGTGCAAATTTTTTTGAAACTTTTTTTGGAATGAATGCATTTTTTTCATCTGATGGTTTCAGATGAAACCATAAATAAGTAGTAAAAAGCAACTGTAAACAATTGATTAAAAGTTTAATACAGATATAAGATATGCACTAATATGATTTAAGCTTAGATCAGTTCATTAAAAGCCAATACCGATCCCAATAGGTTTCAATATCGGGATCGGTATTGGCTTTGTGTCAGTGTAGGCTACGATGGAGAGATTTCTCAGATCTCCTCGCTGTCAATCTTTGCCATGAGTTTGATTGCATCGACATATTGCATGATGCCTTCGGCGACTTTCTGGGCGTCCTGCATGGCGTGGACAACAGTTGCGGGACGATTGGTGACGTCGCCACCGGCAAAGACACCCTTGCGGCTGGTCATGCCGTAGGGATTCTCTCTGGCGAGCACATAGCCTTTTTCATCCACCTTTATGCCTTCAGTTGTTGAGACAATACGGCTTGCGGGCTGACTGCCGACTGCCATTATGACCTTATTGGCCGGAAGGGTAATCGTCTCGCCTTCGCGGTCGATGACGACCTCGCTTATCTGTCCATCCTCGCCACGGATCTCGGTGATGGAGGAATTCCACATAAATTCAACACCTTCCTCGACGGCTTCGTCATATTCGGCACGCAGGGCACTCATCTTTTCGATGGAGCGGTGATAAACCACCGTGACCGACTTGGCGTCCATGCGCAGGGCTGTGCGGGCGGCATCCATAGCGGTGTTTCCACAGCCGATCACATATACTCTGTCGCCCTCCTTGACCGGAATTTCATCGCGGCCGATGAGGCCGGAATTATAGAGACTGACGCGACGCAGAAAGTAGATGGCCTGACGGACGCCATCGAAATGGTTACCGGGGATGGAAAGTTTTTTAGGTTTGCCCGCGCCCGTACCCATGAAAATTGCGTCGAAGCCCTGTGCGAACAGGTCATCTACGGTGTAGTCACGCCCGATGGTGACATTGCAGTGCACCCGGACTCCGAGCTCCGAGATTTTCTTGATTTCGTGGCGCACCACATCCTTGGGTAAGCGGTATTCGGGGATACCGAACATGAGGACACCACCGGCATCAGGCTCCATCTCGAAGATCTCGACATCGAAACCCTTGCGCGATAGCTCGCCTGCGACGGTCAGCCCTGCGGGGCCGCTACCGATCACTGCCACGCGGCCGCGCGTCTTGGGTACGAGATGCTCATGTGTCAGGCTCATCACGCTGTCGAAGTCGGCCACGAAGCGTTCAAGCTTACCGATGTTGATGTGTGCATTCTTCTTGTTAAGGATACAGTTTCCCTCACACTGACGTTCGTGGGCGCAGACGCGTCCGCATACAGCCGGGAGGTTGCTCTTGGCGTTTATGATGGACATCGCGTTTCCGAGATTGCCCATGGAAAGCTCATGAATCCAGTCGGGTATATCCTGACTTATAGGGCATCCTTTTTTGCAAAGGGGATTTTTGCAGTGAAGACAGCGTTTGGCCTCATTGATGGCCTCAAGCATAGTGTAGCCTTCGGATGCTGAATCATTAAGACGTCTGTTCATAATTTTTATTAGAGATCACGATTTATAGATCAGTTCATTATTCGTTCCGGTATTCGTAGTATTATCGTCGGGAGAGTGACGGCGGTCCGTCGTGAGTGTAGCGGAAGTAATCGAAATGGGTTTCGCCGGGTAGTGGAGATGTCGTATAAGCGTAGAGACCCGTGCGCACGCCTTTCCAGAAACCGCCCTGCATCTCAAACGGCATTCCGAGGGGCTTGAAAGTCTTGCCATCGGTGCTGTAGGAATATGCAAAAAGATTGGCCGCCGTGTCGATCTCAAGACGGATGATCACAGGACGGTTCTTTCTCAGTCCGGGCAGCGGCTGTCGGAAAGTCACCGTGCTGTCAGCCTCCAGATAGATCACGGGGACATTTCTGCCGTCCGTTTTCTCCATCATCACACCTGCTCCCATGAAACGCTGGCCGAGACATGCGAGTCCGCTGCGGTCACCCTCCTTCATATCGCTCCAGTCTATGGCTGTCGATGCGACGGATTTGAATCCCATGATCTTTTGGGTCAGCTGATTGCGCGCTTCGCGCAGCTTTGCCGCATTGAGCGGCCGTAGGGTCAGATGACCTTTACGCTTGGCGAGCGAGATATTTTCATCCACGGGATTATGGTTGGTCTGCCACTGGATGCCGGGACGGTCGCCGTCAAACTCATCGGAGGTCTGCGGGGTGAAGGATTCAGCAGATTTGCCGAATGGCATCGGGACTATGTGCATCGGTTCGCCTACGCCATTACCGTCATAGTCAGTTCCGATCACAGGCCAGCCGTCAGCCCAAGTGACGGGTTGCAGATGGAGCACGCGGCCTCTCGTGCCGGCTGACTGGAAGTGATAGAACCACCAGTCGCCCTGAGGGGTCTCAATGAGCGATCCCTGATGCGGGCCGTTGATGTCGGTCGATCCGCGTTCGAGCACACGGCGTGATTCATAAGGGCCATAGATGTCGCGTGAGCGCAGTATCGTCTGCCATCCTTTGCTTACACCGCCTTCAGGAATACTTATATAGTAATAACCATCCTTTTTGAACATCTTCGGACCTTCCGCCACCGGCCCTTTATAGACAGTGACACCCTCGTCGAGAAGTTCACGTCCGTCAGGACTCATGCGGTGTATGATGATAGGTCCGGCCCGGTGGCGGCTACGCACGAGGTATGCCTGTCCGTCCTCGTCCCAGAAAGGGCAGGGGTCTTCCCATTTATCGATCCCTTTCACGAGATGCAGCGGTTGCCAAGGACCGGCGGGATTCTCGGCATTGGTCATGAAAAGACCCTCCTCCGGAGTGCATACGAAAATCCAGAGTTTTCCGTCGTGATAGCCGAACGCAGGAGCCCAAGTACCCTCGGCATACTTTGTCATGTCGGAATAGCCCGGCAGGTCGATGCGGTCATAGACCTGACCGATTATGCGCCAGTTGACCATGTCGTCTGATTCGAGCATGGGCATCCCCATGTAATGGAACTCCGAACAGGTCAGATAATACTTGTCGCCTATACGTATGATATCCGGATCGGAATAGTCGGCGTTTAGTACCGGATTGGCAAACGTCCCGTCGCCGAGATCGCCCCACGCGGGTATGCCGTTTCTGTCCGTTCCCCTCGCAGTGAAGAAGATAGCTAATGCCAAGGTCAAAACAATTGCGGTTCTCACGTCTGAAAAATGATTAAATAAGCTATTACTGCGCAAATTTACGCAGATTTTTTCATCCGTTTGAGAAATTTTGGTTACAATTGTCGGCGAGAGTGGCGGTTTTTGGAAATTTTCAGCTATCTTTGCATTGTGGCATACTGAAGTCTCACGGCCCGGCTGACGGGCTGCGTTTCAGTCAGGTGGCACCAGTGCAAGAATTAACGCTATACCTTGAAATCGGACGGACGTCGGTCATACAGCCGGCGTGCCCACTCAATATTGTGCAAATATGGCTATAATGAGACTTTTACGTCGTGCTTTCGGCTTTTCACCGGAAACGGAGGAGGATATTGATTACGATCCTTCCGTCCCGACCTATGCCTCAAACGAACAGACCGAGGATGACGGACAGACTACACAGACTGAAGCAGAACCGGAGGAGCCTGCCGCTGATCTCAGTGAGGAGGCCGTAGCAGTGACCGAGCCGGTTGTTGAGCCGGACACAGCCGGGATTGAACAGGACAGTGCGCTGACGGACGATATCTTTGATGAGGTGATCGAGCTTTTCAACCGTACACAGCCGGACTTTGTCAGGGAATGTCTGAACATCGAAGCTCAGCGACGCTACATACTTAATTCTCTTTCTGAAAATCTCCGGCAGAGGCTGCGTTCAGCCCTTTCGCCGCAAGGAAGCCAGTGGGAAAGTGAAAAGGATAGGCTTGAAAAGAAAATAGCGGAGCTTGAAAGTAATGATGACAGCGAGAAGGAGACTCTGCGCAAGGAGAATCATAAACTCCAGCTGACCGTTGATTCTCAGAAACGTGCCCTCCTTGACCGCATTCAGGATCTCGAATCACAGCTTTCACAGCAGGCAAAGGAACACGATCTCCTTTGTTCCCGCAAGAATATCGCTGATCCCGAACAGCTCAGCCGGGCCAATGCAAGGGTGATGGAACTTGAGGCTGAGGCAGAGACCATGCGTGACCGCAACGAGCAGCTCGACAGCCGCATAGCCGAAATGGATCTCCAGATCAAGGATCTCGAATCAAAGGCATTGGCTGAGGAGACGGTGGAACAATCAGTTGAACCGACGGCTGACCCCGCCACCCCGATGTCTGAACTTCAGACCCGGATTGACAGTATCGAGAAGCTCAATTCAGTACTTGAGACTGAAAAAAACGCCATAGTCGAGGAGCGCGACAGCCTTGCCGAAGAGAACCGCAGGCTTCATTCCGAGCTGTCTGAACTTGACGCGCAGTGCGCTGCGCTGCGCGAGGAAGTGTCGCGCCAGACCATTCTCCGTGAGCAGCTTGAGGTCAAGACCGCAATGAGCGACGCGATGATCAACGATCTGCGCAATCAGGCTGCTGCCGCCCGCAACGAACTGGAACAGATGCAGCACGAGCAGGAATCGGTCCTCCTTCAGATTCAGGAGCAGCTTGACGGTTTCGAAGATCTGAAGGCACGGAAGGATGCCAAGATCCATGAGCTTCAGGAGTCGAACGCATCGCTGCGCCGCACGATAGAGACCAATCTCTATAATCAAGCCAATAGCGAGATGAAACTCCGGAGTGAGATCAAGGATCTGAAAGCAGAGATAGCCCGCCTTTCGCCTGATGATCATAAGGAGTCGGAGAGCACTGTCAGCTATCCGACCACAAAGCATGCACCTGCGGTGGCAGAACGTCCCGCCAAGCGGCGCGGACGTCCGAAGAAGGCACGCATCGACACTGATCTCGACAATACTGACTGGTTTGCGGGGACAGCTCCGAAGCACGACGATCCCGATTTCGGTTATCACGAGCCTCCGCGCAAGCCGGTCAACGATAATGAAGCGCAGCTTACGCTCTTCTGATGTAATTCACTCCTTAGGAATCGCTTAAACCGACGACTATCAAATACAAGCAATCAATCCACGCGCTCACGACTTTAGTCGAAGCGGCTTTCACAATATGAACTCTCTCCCGCAATGAATATGAAAAAAGTTATAGCATACGTCGCCATGGCAGCCGCCGCTTTTCAGATCAGTGCGGCCGACATATCTAATGATAAGGCTCTTGCGGACTACGTCTATCCGCTCAATGCTCCCGCGCGTCTCGGCCGTCCGGCCTATACTGCCGACGGTCTGCATTATCTCGCCCTCTCGGCCGACGGTCAGAAGGTGATCAAGTACGAGACCGCTTCCGGAAAGGAAGTGGAGACGGTGATGGATGTGACCCACACCCGTGAGACTACCATCTCATCCATCCAGAGTTTCGTTCTCAGCCCTGATGGAACGAAGCTTCTTGTCAGCCGTGACAGAAAGGCGATCTACCGCCGTTCATCCATGTCGCGCAACTATGTCTATAACATCCGCACACGTCAGCTCCACCCGCTCTCGGTCAACTTCGAGTATCAGCGGGAACCGCTCTTCTCGCCCGACGGACGTATGGTGGCTTTTGTCGGTCCGGACAACAATATCCATCTCCACAAGATAGACTACAATACCGAGGTCGATGTCACGACTGACGGAAAGACCGACCATGTGATCAACGGTGTTCCCGACTGGGTCTATGAAGAGGAGTTCACCACATCTGTCTCAATGGCATGGGCTCCCGACAACATGACGCTCTGCTACATCAAGTACAACGAATCCGAAGTTCCCGCCTATTCGTTCCCGCTCTACGAAGGCACTTGCGACCCGATGGAGCAGTATGCGCTCTATCCCGGATCGTTCACATATAAATATCCCGTGGCCGGTGAGCCTAACTCAAAAGTGAGTGTCCACAGCTATGATGTCGATAACCGCAAGACCAAAAATCTCACCATACCCACAGGAAATTTCGAATACATCCCCCGTATAGCCTACGGCGGATCACCCGACCGCCTCATAATCACAACGCTCAACCGTGCGCAGACACGCATGGAGCTGTTCTCGATGAATCCGCGCTCGAATGTGGCAAAATCGATCCTCGTCGAGGAAGAGAAGGCTTGGCTTGAATCTGCGGTCTATGAGAATCTGACCCTCAACGCCGATAATTTCGTGGTGCTCTCGTCGCGCACCGGTTATACCCATGCTTATCAATACACCTATTCGGGTGCTATGACCCGTGCCATAACCGCTGGCGATTTCGATGTGCTCGAATATTATGGCACAGATGCCCGTGGCAACCATTATGTTCAGTCAACCGCTACAGGCCCGATCAACCGGGTGGTGTCGCGTATCGATGTCAAAGGTGTGATGAAACATATCACTCCGGAGAAAGGTTGCGCCTCAGCATGGTTCACGCCTGCCAAGAATTATTATACCGTCAACTACAGCAACGCGCAGACTCCTCCCGTCTATACTCTCCGTACGATAGCCGACAAGGATGTGCGAGTGCTTGAGGACAATGCAGCCGTGAAGGCCAAATATGCCTCCGCTCCCAAGTGTGAGTTCTTCACGGTCGATACTCCTGACGGTTCGATAAACGCGTTCATGCTGAAACCGGCTGATTTCTCATCGTCGAAGACCTATCCGGTCATCATGACCCAGTACAGCGGACCCGGTTCGCAGAAGGTGCTCGATTCGTGGTCTATCGACTGGGAACAATATGCGGCCATGAAGGGCTACATCGTCATCTGTGCCGACGGACGCGGCACCGGTGGCCGTGGGCGAGCTTGGGAAACGGTGGTTTATCGCAACCTCGGTCACTACGAGACCATCGACCAGCAGGCCGTGGCCCGTTGGGCTGCATCCCAGCCCTATATCGACGGTAAGCGCATCGGTATCTGCGGCTGGAGCTACGGAGGTTACGAGACACTGATGTGTGTATCCACCCCCTCAACACCCTTTGCTGCGGCTGTGGCCATCGCACCCGTGACAGACTGGCGTTATTATGACACGATCTATGCCGAACGCTACATGCTCACCCCGCAGGAGAATGAGGACGGTTACCGTGTGTCGGCCCCCGTGAACCTCACCTCCAATCTTTCGGTACCCCTGCTCATGATGCACGGCACTGCTGATGACAACGTTCACTTCATGAACACCGTGCAATATACCTCCGCGCTTCAGGCTTCAGGCAAGTGGTGCGATATGTTCATATATCCCAATATGAACCATTCCATCCACGGTTGCGGCGCACGTCTGTCGGTCTATTCTCGTATGCTCGCATACTTCGCGGCTAATCTCCGCTGATCACCGCACTTCTTCTCGCTTCAGAATTAAGAACAGTAGTAATATAACCGCACATTTTATATATGTCACAACATATCACAAATGAGAAAGCCATTTTCACGCTATGGCTTAACTGGACAATAGCTGTCGGAGCTCTTGCCATGCCGCAGTTCTGCGCACTGGTTCTTCCGCGTCCATGGATTCCGGCCGTCACTTTCCTGATGATGTTCCTGCTCATCCTTTACCGCAACACAGGTCATAAATTTCAGGTTTCGTCCTGTGATCTTGTCCAGACCATCTGTGTGCGCACCCTCTGCATCTCTGCAACGATAATGGTGCTTATTTCCATCATCTATGCGCGCGGTTTAATCTCGTTCTTCTATCCGCAGGAGCTTATCAACGTACACGTCCCTTATCTCTCGGTGCTCATCCTTGCCCCTGTAGCTGCTATCAACTGCCTCTACTACGCCCTGCGTGGTGACAAGGCGGGAGTCTGTCGCCGCTGCATCATAAAGTACGGGCCCGCGACTGAACGCGGATTTCTTGGAAAAATCTTCTCGCAGGAGAGCCGTTATCAGGTTCACTGCCTGTTGCTGATCGCTACGGTTCTGTCGGCAATAAGTTGGTTCTACTATGCATATTTCTATGTCAATGTCAACATAAATAGTGCCGATAACTTCTTCTACAACTGGATCCCGCTGATTTTCTACGGACTGTCGATCATTTTCTTCGGTATGCGCTACTTCACTCTCTGGAGCTACTATTACAACCATATCGAGCTTAATCCCAGAGTCCGCATGGATGGCTCCGGAGTCCGTTTCCTCATTATTCACGATGACAGTGTGTTCCTCTCGCGTGTTTCGGAGTTTGACGATATCCCCGACGGAGATAAGTACGACACTCCTGCCAATCTCAGTCTTCGTCACTACCATTATGTGAGTCTTGAAGAGGCTGCCACATATCTGAAGAATATGAGCGGTATGTCGGATGATGACTTTTCACTCCGTTTCATGTACAAGAGCAATGACCTGTCGGGCATGGCCAATGTGTTTCATTTTATTTGTTGCGTGTCATCCAAAAGTGTCGTTGACGAGACCTCTCTGAGAGGTGAGTGGTACACAATCCCTCAGCTCCAGCGTCTGCTCTACAATCATGAGATGTCCCATACGTTGGCAGCCGAGATCCATCGTCTCCACACCGTGACCATGGCTTGGAAAACATACGATATTGATGGATATCGTCTCTACAAGATCAAGAACTATCGGCCGGCTTTCAGGCTTAAAGGAATCTGTGAGTGGAATGTCGATTTCAATAATCCCCGCTGGCTCGATGTGGCCCGCTTCAACGAGGACTCTCCGCTGTTCAAACTGCGCCGTCTGGTGCGTCGCCGTAACCACGCCACCGCACGCCATTGATGTATATAATATCCTTTAAAACAATCATTTCATAATGAGTAAACCACTCATAGTCATCACCGGACCGACTGCGTCCGGTAAGACGCGCCGGGCTGTCAGTCTGGCGCGTGCCATAGGTGCTGAGATCATAAGTGCTGACTCGCGTCAGGTCTATCGCGGGATGGATCTCGGTACGGGTAAGGATATGGAGGAATATGGTGACATCCCTGTGCATCTCATCGACATCTGTCCAGCGGGCTATAAATATAATCTCTACGAGTTTCTCCGCGACTTCGAGACTGCCAAGGCCGACATCGAGAGCCGTGGGAAAAGGGTGATACTCTGCGGTGGCACCGGACTCTACGTTGAAAGTGTGCTGAAAGGTCTGCGTCTCCCCGAAGTTCCGGAGAATCCAGAACTCCGCCGTAGCCTCGAAGGTAAGTCGCTCGACGAACTCACCTCCATGCTTTCCGAGATGAAAACCCTCCACAATGTGACGGATGTCGATACGGCCAAGCGTGCCATACGCGCCATAGAGATCCAGACCTATTATGCCGCTCATCCCGACGCCGCCCGTCAGGCCGAACCGCATCCGCTGACCGATGCGGTGGTCATCGGTGTGGATATCGATCGTGAGTCGCGTCGCCGTCGCATCACGGAGCGTCTCCACTCACGTCTGGAGGCAGGAATGATCGATGAGGTCCGCCATCTACTTCAGTCGGGTATCCCTGCGGCAGATCTTATATATTACGGACTTGAATACAAATTCCTGACTCTTTATCTGACAGGTGCATTGACGCGTGACGAGATGGTCGGCGGCCTTGAAATAGCTATCCACCAGTTCGCCAAACGGCAGATGACATGGTTTCGCGGCATGGAGCACCGTGGTTTTCCCATCCACTGGCTCGCATACGACCTCACTGATGACCGCTTCACCGCTGAGGCGATGAAACTGATATGATTATGATGATGCGTCTGATCTCCTCATTTTTACTTATCCTTTGTTTAATTAGTCTATTTGTCCAAACACGGGTAGGCTTTAAACCGCGGGGCTATGGTTGAACCATGCTCCGCGGTTTCAATTTATGTGGATATTCAATGCCGGTTTGATCAATTTTATAATATCCGTATTTTTGGAAAAATTAATGATAGATGTGATTTAAAACATATCTGTTGATTAATCTTTTGATGGGAGAGGGATGTTGTTCATTATACAGCAATTATTTAAATTAATAAAGTTATGGAAGATAAAGTAGTAGTCGGTATCGGTGAGGCCTTGTGGGATGTCCTGCCTGACGGTAAGAAGATTGGAGGTGCGCCCGCCAATTTCGCATATCATGTCTCGCAGCTGGGACTGCCCAGCATGGCTGTCAGTGCTATCGGCCACGATCGTCTCGGCGAAGAACTGACCGAGAAATTTGAAGAGCGGAAATTGAGGACAAGCATGGCCGTCGTGGATTATCCGACCGGAACTGTGCTTGTGGAGGTTGACGAACTCGGCATACCTTCCTACGATATCAAGCAGAATGTGGCGTGGGACAATATTCCTTTTACGCCTGAGCTGGAAGCTATCGCGGCAAAGACGGTGGCTGTAAGTTTCGGTTCGCTTGCACAGAGGAATGTGGTGTCACGCGAGACCATCCATAAATTTCTTGATGCGATGCCCGACGACAAGGAGACCCTGAAGATCTTCGACATCAATCTGCGTCAGGGCTTCTATACGCCCGAACTCATCGAAAAATCTATGGAGAAATGCAATGTGTTGAAGATCAACGATGAGGAACTTGTACTTATAAGCCGACTTTTCGGCTATCCCGGAATAGATCTGAAGGACAAGTGCTGGATACTCCTCGGCAAGTATAACCTCAAGATACTCATACTCACCTGTGGAGTCAACGGAAGCTATGTTTTCACTCCGGGACATGTGTCGTTTGTCGAGACGCCTAAGGTCGAAGTTGCCGATACGGTCGGCGCGGGTGATTCATTCACGGCTGCATTCACGGCTGCATTGCTCAAGGGACTTCCCGTTGATGAGGCTCATCGTCGTGCGGTTGCCGTATCGGCATTCGTGTGTACACAGCACGGAGCCATGCCGCAATTGCCTGACGAACTTGTGAATGTCTGATCGGGTGGATGTCGTGGGGGCTGTATAAGAATGGATAAATTCCGGATTGTAGGGTCTGCGCTTGCACAGGCCCTACAACCGAGTTGCTTTTGACACGGCATCAATGTCAGTCGGAATATTCAATTAAATTTTACACATAAATACAAACATATTATTATGAAAAGCACAAAGGTAAAGGCGGTTGACTATGACCGCAGTAAAACGAAAAGTGGAATTCTTCATATAGGCGTTGGTA
The DNA here is from genome assembly GCF_029056165.1 of Duncaniella sp. Taxonomy (NCBI): domain Bacteria; kingdom Pseudomonadati; phylum Bacteroidota; class Bacteroidia; order Bacteroidales; family Muribaculaceae; genus Duncaniella; species Duncaniella sp. The sequence goes on from NZ_JAIDBW010000011.1 coordinate 11,447, forward strand.
ACTTTCATCGCGCCCATGAGGAAGCCTATACGGACGCATTGCTACGGATTGATCCCTCGCAGAACAATTGGGCCATTACCGGCGCGATGTTGCTTCCGTCGGATGAAAAGCTCTACAATGCCCTCAAAGATCAGGACGGCTTATACACTCTGACAGTGTGTGGACGTGACGGTGTCGATGAAGCATACGAGATCGGATCACTCAAAGAGGTGATCTGGGCCCAGAAAGATCACGGAAAGGTGATTGAAAAGATTGCTGATCCTGCTATAAAGATCGTTTCTATGACCATTACCGAGGGTGGATATAACATTGATAAAAAAACAGGTGAATTTGATCTCTCGAATGAGGCTGTCAAGAAGGATCTCGCCAATCCGTCCGCTCCCGTCACGGTGTTTGGTTTCGTGGCCGAAGGATTGAGACAGCGTCGCAATGCCGGAGCGGGGAAGGTGTCAATACTTACCTGTGACAACCTGCAGCATAACGGCGACACAGCTAAGAAGGCTTTTACCAGCTTCATCAAGGCTCAGGATCCCGAACTGGCTGAATGGGTTAAGGATAATGTTACGTTCCCGAACTCGATGGTCGATCGTATCACTCCCGCCACACTCCCCGCCGATGTCGAGCGTCTGAATGCCAAGAACGGCACTGATGATAAAGCACCGGTATATTGTGAGGATTTCATCCAGTGGGTAGTGGAGGATAATTTCGCCAACGGTCGTCCGAAATGGGAGAGGGTAGGTGTCGAGTTTACAGATGATGTTGCTCCTTACGAGAATATGAAATTGTCGCTCCTCAACGCCTCGCATACATTGCTTTCATATCCGTCGTTCCTCGCCGGTTACCGCAAGGTTGATGAGGCCATGAAGGATAAGCGTATCCGTAAATTCGTGGAGGATTTTATGAACATTGACATTACCCCCTACGTCCCTGCGCCCGGTAATATCAATCTCGATGAGTACAAACAGACTCTTGTCGAGCGTTTCGGCAACAGCTCCGTCAGTGATCAGGTGGCACGTCTGTGTTTCGATGGACTTGCCAAATTCCCGGTATATATCATCCCCAATCTTACCAAGATGGTGAAGGACGGCAAGGATCTGACGCGTGTCGCCTATCTTTTCGCATCTTATTATGATTATCTGAAATATAAGACTGATGATAAAGGAGATAAGTATGAAATAGCCGAGCCGTGGATGGATGCCGCTGTCGAGAAAGCCCTTGCAAGCAATGATCCCCTCGATTTCCTTGATTTGCCTGCATTTGCCGGTGCGGATCTCAGGAACTCGAAACCTTTTACGGATCTCTATCTGAAATTTGTGAAGGAGATACGCGATAAGGGGGCTATGGCCACATTGGAAACCATTATATGATGATGCGATGACTGATAGCAAAGCAAATAAGCTTGGACCGTTCGTGGTTCTGACCTTCATCTACTTCGTGGTGGGTTTCCTGACAACTGTCAACGGGCAGTTTCAGGGACCGCTGCAGGTGGCGTTTCTGTCGCATGCCGATGCCATCCGCAACACACTGACCACGATGATATCCTTCTTCTTTTTCCTCGGATATCTCGTGAACAGTTCGCTGGGAGGCCGATGGATCGACACCAAGGGCTACAAGACCACTCTCCTGCGTGCTCTTATGATCATGATCGGAGGTCTTGTGCTCTATTCGCTTTCATCGTTTATAGCAATGCAGTGGGGAATGACCGGAGTGACACTCGGAGAGGATCTCGTCCCTTGGGGCTACTTCGTTTTCCTTCTCGGATCATTCTTCATGGGAACGTCGGCGGCTATACTGCAGGTAGTGATCAATCCCTACATAGCGGCATATAATCTTCCCGGAACAAAGCCCGTGCAGCGAATGAATATCGTTTGCGCCATCAATTCCATAGGCACTACCATCGCGCCGTTCTTCGTGACAGGCGTCATCTTCGCCGGAGTAGCGATGGAGGCGGTGATGCCGGGTCAGCTTCTGATACCGTTCCTTGTTATTGCGGCCGTAATGTTGCTCGTGACAGGTGTGACTTCGCGTCTCTATCTTCCCGATATCAAGGGCACTCGTAGCGACGCAGGAGAGAAACTTCCGCGAAGCGTGTGGAGTTTCAGGCATCTCGCACTTGGCGTAGTAGCTATCTTCTTCTATGTTGGCACTGAAGTGTCAATTGGTGTCAATGTCAATCTTCATGCCATGCAGATGATCGAATCGGGTCACAGGCTATCGTTTTTCGGACTTGAGAATATAGAGCTTGCGGGCTTGAATCTTGGAATACCTGCCTTGCTGGCTACGCTCTACTGGGGAGGCATGATGGTGGGACGACTGGTATTTTCATTTTTTCCGAAAATACCTCCCCGCCGCTTGCTCATATCCGTGACCTCGTTGGCATCAGTACTGGTGATTCTGGCTATGGTGCTTGACAATCTCTGGATTCTGGTCTCTGTCGGACTACTCCACTCGGTGATGTGGGGTTGCATCTTCACTCTTGCTGTGGCGGGATTGTCGAAATATACCTCAAAGGCATCGGGAATATTTATGATGGGAGTGTTTGGCGGTGCTGTCTTCCCGCTCCTGCAAGCTGTGCTTGCCGACAGTCTGGGCAACTGGCAGTGGACATGGTCGATAGCACTCCTGTGTGAACTGTTCATGCTCTATTACGGCATCAGCGGTTGTCATGTCAAGGACAGTGAGGCTCTCGCCAATCTGCGTGCGGAGGCTCCCGGCGATCCGGGTATGTAGGCCATTCAATGCCCCAAATTAATCAAATGACGGGATGCATCGGGATTGAAGTTAATACCGATGCATCCTGTTATTTGTTTTTTATTTCTGCCTTTTCAAATTTATTTGGAAAGTTGGGTGAAAAGTCATAACTTTGCAGACAGAAACGATCATTGTTTTCATAAACCCGCGCATGTGGCGTAATTGGTAGCCGCGTTAGACTTAGGATCTAATGTCTCAGGACGTGGGGGTTCGAGTCCCTTCATGCGCACCTCATTGCTTATTTTTCGGCTGACATCTTCATGAATGTCAGCCGTTTTTTATAAAAAACAGTATTCATCTAACCTTGATCAAACCATGCGCCGACTCCTCATTTCATTTTGTGTACTTATCGGGATGTATTCATTATCTCCTCTACCTGCAATAGGTAGAGTCAGGATTATCAACGGTGTGTTTTTTGAGAAATCACCTTCCGGACTCAAATCCAGCGGTTCGGATGACCGTATGTTTTTCTCCGTCGCTACTGTTAATGATGTGGCGGCTTTCTGTACATACGATCCGGGAATTACACTGACAGAAGAAATGATGACCACGGCAATCCCCGTTGATGAGGTGGAGGAGGGGCACGAACTTCTGCGCCGCTATAAAGATCAAATAGAAAGAAATAAGAACCGGCGTATTCCTTCGACTCCGGGTCCGCAGATAAGAGTGGGTGATAGGTTCCCGAAATTTTCAGCTACTGACGTTGACGGCCATGTATGGACCAACGCCGATGTTGAGGGCAAAGTAATGGTGCTCAACTTGTGGTTTACGGGGTGTGGGCCGTGTAGGGCTGAAATGCCCGAACTTTCGGAGTGGAAGGACGAGATGCCTGACGTGATGTTCTTTTCTTCGACTTACGAGAGTCCGGAAGTGGCCCGTCAGGTACTTGACAAAGGTATTTTCAACTGGATTCCTCTTGTCAACGACCGGCAGTTCTGTGATTTTTTAGGAGATACGGGGTATCCCTTTAATGTTGTGGTCGATAAGACAGGTCATGTTGTAGCTGTAGTGCCGGGAACTTCCATTGAGAAGCGCGAGTGCCTTAAAAGGGCAATTATGTCAGTGAGGTGAAACGAATATTAACCATCGGAGAAGGCCTTGTGACTATTTATTCATCAGACGGTATGAAACACTATTGATCCGTCGGCTTCGGGAGCGTCCGTTCCTGCATAGCTTTCCGAACATAGGCCGAGCAGTCCTTCAGGATCAGTTATATTTTCCGTCACGATCTGGCGTAGCAGCTGACCGCGCAGTGTCTTGAGCCGTCCGGCATTCGGGGTACGGGTTTTTCCGCCGGGAAGCATCTCGCGGAAGTCGGCTTTCCACACCCGCGCATGACTGCTGACAGTTTTCCAGTCGATACACCGCGCTGCATCACCCGGAAGAAGATTGAGTATATTTTTCTCGCCCATCTCGTTAAGATAATGGACTATGGCTTCCGTCACCATTCCGCGCCAATATGCGGCAAAGCTCTTGCCTTCGGGTGCGAGCGGAGTGGTGAAGTCGAAGCGGTAAGCCTTAATGAAATCGTCGGGGCGCAACCATCCGTAGAGCGAGGATATGAGTCTTATTCTTTCGTCTGCACGTAACTTTGCGTCCGACGGCAAGCTTGGATAGTCGAAAGCCTTGAAAACCACTCCCGTGAAACTTTCAATTGCCCTTCCGCCTGTGATTTTATTGGGAAACTCATAGATCATCTGCAGCAGCTTCCGCGCCATCTGCGGACTGATTTTCACATCCGCTGCAAGCGAATCGACCGACGCATCGCGCAGCGATTGCATTATGCCGTAGGCTTCCTCTTCAAACATTGGAGTGTGTGCGGCATATTCTTCCCGGCCTACATTAGCGGTACAGCCTGCCATTGTCTTCGATTCAGCTATGAGTAGAAGCATTTTTGCAGAGATATAAAATAAACGTAATATATGTTCCTGTGGTCAGAACAGCCCTCCCCACGGATAACTGCCCGGTTTCATGGTCACGTACATGCCGCCGGCACTTCTCATGCGTATAACTCCCGGAGCTATCTCCTGAGTGATCGTGAATGAGTCGCACCCAAGCCGTCGGAGGATTGCAAAGGCTGTAGCACCACCTTCGATCACCAGTTCGTGCGGCTGACGTATGTTTACAAGAGCTTCAATGATCCCGGCCATGGTCTCGCGCAGATAGACGGCTATTTCCTTTCCGGTCCGATGGCGGTCACGGATGGCTATGATGATTGAGCTGTTTTTGCGATATGCTTCGGCAAGTTCTGCTGTCCATTCTGAGGCCGAAGCCCCGTCATAGACTTCTGTCGGCATGTAGGCGGTATCGATTCCGCAGTCTATGGGCTTGCTTTGGGTGCTTCCGCAGACGATGATGGTCGAGGCAGGGTCGAGGCTTACTTTTCCGGCCTGTCGCTCCTCTGTCGATGCATGGCGTTTCAGGAATGTAGTGAAGAGGTCGGCAGCTCCCGCAAGTAGTGTTGTTCCGGATGCCGTCGCAACGGCTTCGTCGATGTCTGCCTCACTCGTCGCATCGGCCATACGGATTCCTCTGGCTTCAGCTCCGGGGAAACGTTCGGACAATGATGATGAAAAGGCGGGGAACTCAGGATCAAACGAGAAATCGGTCTCGTGTAGGGGAGTTTCAGCGATGTAATATATTCCGTCCCTGATTATGCGACCCTTTGATGGGTTGGCGGGGATATAAAGCGCGTCTTTGTACCCGCTGCATTCGAGAAGGGCCTCAAGCTCGTCGGCCACGTGGCCGCGCAGGGCTGAATCGGTCTTTTTAAACAGATGTGTCACACCGGTGATCCCGCGTAGTGCTGTCGCTACGCGGCGTGACTCGCTGACGGCCTCTTCACGGCTCATCGAGCGCGTATCCGTGGCTATCACGAGCACATCGCAGTCCGGTGCGCTCACAGGTTCGGTGGTCAATTTCACACGAAGGCCGAGACGGTGGGCTATACCCGCCATCTCGGCTGCTCCTGTGATGTCGTCGGCGATAACTGCTATCATCAGTCCTTTACGCCTAAACGGTATTTAGCCATGCGTGTGGCATAGTCGATGCTGAGCATCATGGCGTCTTCACTGGCAATTCCCTTACCGGCTACGTCAAAGGCCGTGCCGTGATCCACACTCACGCGGATAATGGGGAGTCCGAGAGTGATGTTGACACCCTTTGCACTCTGCATCTTGCCGGTCTCCTTGTCCCAGTTGAAAGCACAGACTTTCAAGGGGATGTGGCCTTGGTCATGATACATGGCCACACAGCCGTCATACTTGCCTGACTTGGCCTTGGCGAAGATCGAGTCCGGGGGAACGGGACCATCGACATTGAAGCCGCGGGCTTTCAGTTCCTCGATCGCAGGGATGATTTCGAGAGCTTCCTCGTCGCCAAACATACCGTTTTCGCTGCTGTGGGGGTTGAGCCCGGCTATGCCTATGCGGGGATTCTCGATTCCGAACTGGCGGCAGGCATCCGCGATGAGTTCGGTCACTTCGATGACGCGCTGTTTCTTCACGAGGTCACATGCCTTGCGCAGGGGGACGTGGGTCGAGACGTGGATGACGCGTATGTTCTCGTCAGCCAGCATCATGGCATATTTCTTTGTGTTTGTGAAGGTAGCGTAAAGTTCCGTATGGCCGTCGAAATGATGTCCGGCGAGGTTAAGGGCTTCTTTGTTGAGCGGTGCGGTAACAGTTGCGTCAACTTCATTGGCCATGGCGAGTTCGATCGCCTTCTTGATGCTGACGAAAGCGGCGTTTCCACACTGGGGCTGCACCTCTCCGAAACGGAAGGTGTCCATATCGACGCAGTGGAGATCATACACATCGATTGTCCCGAATTCAAATTTCGCGTCGCTGACCTTATCCACGGCGTTGACCTTGAGGTCGAGGCCGAGCAGGCGCACAGCCTCACGGATCACGGCCGCATCACCCATCACGATGGGACGGCACTGTTCGTAAGTGGATTCATGGCTGAGGGCGCGGACCACGATTTCAGGACCGATACCGGCGGGATCACCCATTGTGATCGCTAAAATAGGTTTCATATCAATAGAGTGAATTATAGATGTCCTTGGCATCCTGTTCGGTTACTTCACGCGGATTATTCTTGAGGAGACGCTGCACTTCCATAGCTGCTTTGGCCATGCGATCGACGGCTTCCTGCGGGATGTTGAGCTCGGTGAGTTTCTGAGGGATACCGACGGCCTTGGAAAGCTCGCAGATGAAATCGACACCGTTCTGCGCGGTCTCGTCGTCATCCTTGCCTTGGGGAGCACCGCAGGCGATAGCCACTTCGGCATAACGCTTGAGATTGGCGGGACGGTTGAACTTCATAACCGAGGGGAGAAGGATGGCGTTGGAAAGTCCGTGGGGGATATGGAACTCTCCGCCGAGGGGATAGCTGAGGGCGTGGACGGCTGCCGTGTTGACCGGGCCGAGTACCAGACCGCCGTAGAGCGATCCGAGGGCAAGAGCCTCGCGGGCCTCCACATCGTTGCCATCCTTGACTGCGCGGAGCAGATTGGCGGCGATGAGGCGGATTCCCTGAAGGGCATAGATGTCAGCTGCGGGATGGGCGAACTTGTTGGTGTAAGCCTCGATGCAGTGTGTGAGGGCGTCCATGCCGGTATCGGCTGTCACCTTGGCGGGAACTGTCATGGTGAGCTTGGGATCAACGTAGGCTGCGTCGGCCAAGAGATAGGGGCTGACGATACCTTTCTTGAGCTTGTCGCGCTCGTCGAGCAGGATAGCGTTGGGCGACACCTCACTGCCTGTTCCGGCAGTGGTGGGCAGACAGGCCAGCCATACGCCTTTCTTCTTGATGAATCCCGTGCCGAAGCAGTCCTCTGCCTTCTGGTCGCTTTCGATAAAGGCGGCGACGAGTTTGGCCACGTCGAGCACCGAGCCACCTCCGATACCGGCTACGCTGTCAGCTCCGAATTCACGAGCTGTTTTCAGGATTGCCTCGAAGTCGTTGAGTGTCGGCTCAGCGACGATATTCTGAAACACTTCGATGCTCACACCCTTCTCCTTCAGTTCGTTCAGAGCCGGCTCGATGAGGGGCACGATCGGGGGTGCGGTGAGCACGAAAAGGCGTTTGTGGCCGAGTTTGAGATAATCTTCAACAAATGTATTGATACAGCCTGAACCGAATACGATTTTCTGCGGCTGCAATAGGGTTATAGGTTTCATTGGCTTGGAATATTCTGCAAGATTGATGATTATACTGGTTCGACATCGAGCTGCTGTGCAGCTTTCTTCTTCTCCTCAAGATAGCCGTGGATGGTGAGTTCTTTGGCGGCGAGGGGAGCGGCGAAGAGGTAGCTTGCGGCATAGCCGACCACGAGCACGATGATGTGGCTATACACGCCGAGCATGTACTTATGGTGTGAAAAGTTCCATTCTCCGAGATCGAGGAGGGTTTCTTTGACACCTGTGCCGTGGATATCGACCTTGGTCGATGTGAGGACTGCGTATGCCGTGAAGAGGACTGCTGCGGCAATGCCCACGTAAAGTCCCTTGGCGTTGGCTCGGCGGCTGAGCAGACCGAGCAGGAAGATACCGACTATGCCTGCGGAGAAGATGGCGTAGAGCGAGAACAGTGCGCCGAGCACACCCTCACCGCCCCAAGAGATGTAGAGGATGGCGACTCCGACCGCTCCGATGCCTGAGCAGACCACCATGATGCGTCCGAAACGGAGCTGCTGCTTGTCGGTGGCGTTCTTCTTGAAGCGCACGTAGTAATCCTGCACGGCGATTGCCGAGAGGCAGTTGAGGTCGGTGTCGAGGCTCGATATGGCTGCTGCTGCAAGAGCTGCGATGATGAGACCGCGGATGCCCACGGGCAGCTCATTGCTGATGAAGTAGGGGAACACTTCGTCAGCCTTTATGCCGTCAGGCAGGCCGGGAGCGGCCTCCGAATGATAGTAAGCGAAAAGACATGTGCCGATGAACATGAACATCGCCCAGATGGGCACACTCATGAGCACGCCGATATAGGCTGCTTTTTTAGCGTCCGAGTCATTTTTTGCCGTGAGGTAACGCTGCACGATGGTCTGGTCGGTACCGTATTTCTGAAGCGCGTAGAACACACCGTTGAGCACCATCACGAGGAAGGTCAGCTGGGCGAGATCCCAGTCGTATGGCCCGACGTCGATCTTATTGTTCTCACTTGCTATGCGGAGCACTTCCGACGGACCTCCTTCGGGGAGGAAGAGCAGGAGAACGACGCAGATGAGGCCACCGCCGATAAGGAGTCCGCCTTGAGCCACATCCATCCAGACGATGGCTTCCATGCCGCCGAGGAGTGTGAGGAAGATGATGGTGATACCGAGCACGATGACGATAGCGTAGATGTTCATGTCAAGGAATGTCGATAGGGCCATCGATACGAGGAAGAACACCGTTCCGGCCTTGGAGAAATGACCGAGAGTGAAAGCGAATGAGCTGTACATTCGTGCGAACAGTCCGAAACGCCGTTCAAAGTATTCGTAGGTCGATAGTTTGACCACTCGTCTGAACAGCGGGACTATCACACCGATGAGGGCGAGGAGTACAAGCGGCACCATCAGTCCCTGCACGAGCAGAATCCAGTTGTCGGCGTAGGCCGCTCCGGGATAGGCGAGGAAGGTGACGCTTGAAATGAGGGTGGCGAAGATTGACATGCCGACCGCCCACGCGGGGATCTTTCCACCGGCGGCGAAATAGGTACTCGTGTCCTTCTGTCGGTGGGCGAAATAAATGCCGACTCCGATTGCGGCTGCAACGGAGGCGAAGACTATCAGGTAGTCGATCCAGTGAATGTCGTTCATACCTTTGCTCTGATTTCCTGTTCCTCTTTTTCTGAAAGTCTGGTCAGGGGCATGAGCATCCAAGGTTCGCAGAGACCCTTGGCCTGCATCATCACTTTGAGCGCGGTCAGTGACTGGCCCAGTGTGCGTCCGGCCTGATAGATCTTAGCGATCTCGTTGGTCTCGTCCTGAAGGCTGTTGGCAAGAGCCATGTCACCCTTGACGGCCGCGTCATAGAGATTGGCGAACATTTCGGGAACGTAGTTGCCGGTGCTGGGGACGATGCCGTCGCCACCGAGCGAGAGCGAGTAGGCCGACTGTGCCGCCCATCCGCAGAAGTATGCGAAATCGTCGCGCTCCTTCGAGAAGGCGATGCACTGCTGCATGCGTTCGAGATCGCGCTCGGAGTCTTTAAGACCAACGATATTGGGGTGTTCGGCGAGGCGTTTCACCACATCCACGGGGATTGTCATGTGGGTTGTAGCGAGGATATTGTAGAGCATGAGAGGACCGGTGATGCTGTCGGCAAGGTTCTTGTAGTAGCCATACATCTGCTCCTCGGTGAGGGCGTAGTATGACGGAAGGGTTGCCACGATCACGTCCGCTCCTGCCTTCGTGTAGGCTTCGGCCTGACGGAGCTGCTCGGAGAAACAGTTACCGGTGAGTCCGGCGTAGATTAAGATACGGCCTTTGGCAGCTTTAACGGCAGTTTCGACCAAGAGGAGTCCATCAGTGGCAGAGACACTGTTGCCCTCGCCGGTAGTGCCCATCAGGAGAGGAGCGACACCGTTGACAGCAAAAAACTCGATGATTCTTTCCACTGCGGCTACGTCAAGCTGCTGGTTCTCGGTTACGGGGGTGACCATAGGCACCACTACGCCACGATACTTGCAATTACTCATTACTTATTGTTTTTTAGATTCAGGTTTTTGATATTGATAGGTTTTTTTAGATTTAGTGAGTCTTGAAGACTGTGGATCTAAGGTAAAACACGATGTTTCAGGCAAAGTTAGCAAAAATAATCGAGCCGAGACCGATTTGGATGAAAAAAATTGCTTAGGGAGGACTTATTGTAGCATTATGCTTTGACTATAGTTAGGAAAGAACTCGTACTTGATATGATTAAAGTGAGCATATAATAAAAAAATAGAGGGCTGCATCGACAATTGTCTGTCGTGATGCAGCCCACATTTTATTTCCTATTGTCTGATCCGTGATATGGATCGGAGTTGTCGGACTATCAGATGATACCTTGGCCGATCATGGCGTTTGCCACCTTCATGAATCCGGCGATATTCGCACCCTTCATGTAGTTGATGTAGCCGTCGGGCTCTGTGCCGTGCTTCACACACTGGGTGTGGATATTCTTCATGATCTCGTGGAGACGACGGTCAACCTCTTCCGCACTCCACTGGAGGTGTTCGGCATTCTGGCTCATTTCGAGACCTGAAGTAGCCACGCCGCCTGCGTTCACAGCCTTGCCGGGAGCGTATGTGGTCTTTGATGCGAGGAAGGTGTCGATGGCTTCGGGTGTGCAGCCCATGTTGGATACTTCAGCCACGAGTTCTACGCCGTTTTCAACGAGTTTCTTGGCATCGTCGCCGTCGATTTCGTTCTGAGTAGCGCAGGGGAGGGCGATATCCACCTTCTGCTCCCAAGGTTTGCGGCCGGGGAAGAAGGTAGAGTTGGGATACTTTTCAGCGTAGGGAGCGACGATGTCCTCACCGGTTGCGCGGAGATAGAGCATATAGTCGATCTTGTCACCGGAGATGCCGTCGGGATCGTAGATGTAACCGTCAGGACCGGAGATGGTCACAACCTTTGCGCCGAGCTCGGTAGCCTTGAGTGTAGCACCCCAAGCCACGTTACCGAAACCTGACACGGCGATAGTCTTGCCCTTGATGTTGTCGTTCTTCTCGGCGAGCATGCTCTGAACGAAGTAGAGCGCGCCGAAACCTGTGGCTTCAGGACGGATGAGCGAACCGCCGAAGTCAAGACCCTTGCCGGTGAAAGTGCCGGTGCATTCGTTGACGAGCTTCTTGTACATGCCGTACATGTAACCGACTTCACGGCCACCTACGCCTATGTCACCTGCGGGAACGTCGCGGTCAGGACCGAGGTTCTTCCAGAGACAGAGGATGAATGCCTGACAGAAGCGCATGATTTCAGCCTCGCTCTTGCCACGGGGTGAGAAGTCACTGCCACCCTTTGCACCACCCATCGGGAGTGTGGTGAGTGCGTTTTTGAAAGTCTGCTCGAAGCCGAGGAATTTGAGGATCGAGAGATTGACGGATGCGTGGAAGCGGATGCCGCCTTTGTACGGGCCGATGGCGTTGTTGAACTGAACGCGGTAGCCGATATTGTTCTGTACTTCGCCCTTGTCATCGACCCAAGTCACGCGGAAGGTGACGATGCGGTCAGGCTCGACCATGCGCTCGATGATTTTGGCTTTTTCAAATTCAGGATGCTGGTTATAGACATCCTCAACGCAGATGAGAACCTCTTTGACTGCCTGAAGATACTCCTTTTCACCCGGATGCTTGGCTTCCAGATTGTTGAGAATGGTGTTAATATCCATGATAAAAGAAATTAATAAAAAGGTATGTATTGATGATTTGGTTAACGCTGCAAATGTAATAATTAAATTTGATAGGGCGAATGAAAAAAATCAAAAAAAGCTGCAACCATGCTTTATAACATAGTTGCAGCTTTTGAAGTCTTGTCTTTTTAATGTTGAGACGTCCTGCGTTGGATTATTCGCCGGGGATGATAGCCTCGCTGGGGCAAACTTCTGCGCAAGAACCGCACTCGATGCAAGTATCGGGATCGATGTGGTAGATGTCGCCTTCAGAGATAGCGTCAACGGGACAAACGGGCTGGCAAGTGCCGCAAGCCACGCAAGAGTCAGTAATAACGTAAGCCATGATAGATTAATTTTGGTTTTGGTTGATAATTTATACGAAAAATTTGATGTAATCTGCTTTGGGCAGTCAGTAGTGGGTGTGATTGATTCCATACTGAGTGTCGGTGTCGGATGCCTCAGGCCTCCTTGACCGATATTCTGTGCAAATGTAGTGCTTTTCTTTGGATTTGGAAGTCTTTTTAACAAAAAAAGTGGATAAAATTTGAGAAAAATGAGATGAACGGCGTGTTAATCACTCATATACATATAGTTGATAGGGATATTGACCCATAAAAAATCGATCGGCATGGAGATGCCGATCGATTGGATTTTAAGGACGTTTTATCAGATGTCCGGATTAGCGGATGATAACCTTGCTTACAGATGAGCCCTGACGCTTGATGTAGAGACCGTTTGCGGGGTTCTCAACGCGTACACCCTGAAGGTTGTAGTATTCAACAGGAGCATTTTCGTCAACTGCAACGTTGCTGATTGCGCTTGTTGAAGAGTCACCGGTTACAGTGATGAAATAGATGTGGCAACCGTTGGTGTTGTAGATCTGCACGTCGTTGGTTGCAGCAGCAGTTGCGGGTACGAGCCATTCCTGTTCAGCGTAGGTTGTGGGAAGTTCAACTGCGCTTCCGTTGGGAGCTTTGAGGGTTTCACCGTTAACTGAGAGCTCAACGCCACGTGCATCGGTGTTCTTGTGTGATTCAACACCCATTTTGATTGTTGCACCAGCGGGAACACCGGGGATCACGAAGTAGTTGATTTCCTTGCTGCCGAGCCAGAGGTATGCAGGACCGTGATAGGTGCCGAGGCTTGTTTCGGGATAGTTGACTGCGATTGCGAGTGAGCGGTTAGTCTTCTCGTTAGTGTAAACGAGGCCCTTGAGTTCTTCGATAACTACGTCGTTAGCTGTGAGGTAGCCTTCTGCATTCTTGCCTTCTGCGTAAGAAACCTGCCAGAAGCAGTTGTCTTTAGTTGCTTCAGTAGGTTCGGTATCGTCAGCTTTCTCGATGTCTGACCAGTTAGAACCTGCCTTGAGGTTAGCAACGGTGGCCTCGCTCCACTTTGTGAAGTCCCAAGACATGAGCGCGTCAGTAGAAGGCTCTGAGGGTTCGGTGGGTTCAGTTGTGGGGAAATCACCAGTGAGCTCGCCTGTGATAACAACGTCGCTGAAGCCCATCTGCTTGTTGTTGGCAAGATTATAAATCATAAAAGTGACATCAAGTGCACTTTCTGAGGCTGCACCTGTCAGGTCATAACTTAATGTGCTGTAATAATCATTATCCTCATTGTTACGATTGGGGTGGAAGTTCTCAGCGAGAGTGTTGGGATTTCCGCCAACTGTGTATGTGAGGTCATAGTTGCCACCACCAGTACCGATCACGTTTGCTTTAAGAGTTAACTTTGTAGCTTTGAAAGTATAGCCTGCATTAGGTGTTACGACGAAAGAGAGTGAGTGGCCTTCTGTTGCTGCTTTAACCTGCTCTGTGGGCTGAACGAGTGCTTCGATCATGCCGTTGGTATTGCGAGGATTTCCCCATGCAATTTCTGAACCGAGTACAGGCTCACCTACAGTCATATACTCTGCATAACCGGCTGTGATGACAGGGGTAAGGTCATTTGAGTAAGAGGTTTTAGGTTCTCCTGTGTCCGGATCAGTTGTTTCAACTGCCTTGGCCATCGGCCATGTGATGGAAACATCTACAGTTTTAACTTCTGCGCTTACAGAAATAGCTGTAGCGGCAGCAGCAAAAAGGGTAAAGATTTTCTTCATAGAAGATTGATTTAAGTAAGAAATTAATGATAAAAAGTGATTGTCTGTAAATTTCGATAATCTGAATCGAGGAGCTGAGAAATTTATTAGCTTTTTGAAATCAAATAGTTGGAACTATTTTTTCATGGTGAGTCAATTAATTCAAACGTGATGCGAATTTACGCTTTATAATTAAAGTTGGCAATGATTTAACGCTATTTAACCAAAAATATCTTATGAAGCGACTTATTCTGTCGAAGTTTCGACGTATCGGTAGATTATATTATCGAAATGCGGGAGCTGATCCATTGTCGGACATCTTCGATGCCCTTTCACAATAATATCCATATAGCCCCACGCCTCGTCGCCGCCGTGGGATGTGCGCCCTTGCGGGCTTACATCTCACCGACGGCTCCTCGTGGTGGGGCTATGATTGCATCACCGCTTCGCGGTTTTCATATCCGTGTTGCCGCATTGCGGTGTTTCATCACTCCGTGTCGCCCCGGCTGGGTGGGATCTTGCCGTTGTGGGGATAATAAACCGCGAAGCGGTGATGCAATCATAGCCCCATCACGACCGAGCGTAAGCAGGATAAAAATTGACCGTAGGGAAATTTTTTATCCTGCCGTAGCGAGGGAGGCATGGGGTATGCGAGGTATTGTCGGCGAAGGGCATCGAAGATGTCCGACAAAAGAATTAACAATCTTCCGCAAAATGATTTTTATATTGTCGAAATACGGGAGCTGATCCATTGTCGGACATCTTCGATGCCCTTTCACAATAATATCCAATCATAGCCCCACGCCTCGTCGCCGCCGTGGGATGTGCGCCCTTGCGGGCTTACATCTCACCGACGGCTCCTCGTGGTGGGGCTATGATTGCATCACCGCTTCGCGGTTTATAGGTATGAATTCAGGTTGCCACCGTTATCTCCGCCACTTCGCGGTTTATAGGTGTGAATTCAGACTGTCCCCGTTGCCTCCACCGCTTCGCGGTTTATAGGTATGGGTTCAGGTTGCCACCGTTATCTCCACCGTTTTGCGGTTTATAATAATGAAAAACACAGGACCGCATAAATGGATATGCGGTCCTGTGTTTTTGGGGATGCGATACTCAATGGCTGTTGCGTGATATTTTAGTCATATCGTTTGGCAACCATTGATATGCAGTGGCGATATTCCTTAGGGGATGACCTTCTTGTAGCGCGGTACGAGGAGGATCATGATCAGCCAGCCGATGAGGTAGGCGACACCGCAGATGCAGAATACGATGAAGTAGCCTGCGGGCTTGCCTGTGAAGCTCATGAACGAGAGGTTGACCTGAGCGGAATAGTCGAAGAGGATACCGGAGAAGTAGTTGATGAGGAACGATCCGAGACCGCCGGCCATACCGCCGATACCGATGATGGTTGCGATGGTCGATTTCGGGAACATGTCACCTACAACAGAGTAGATGTTCGCGCTCCATGACTGGTGGGCTGCACCGGCGATACCGATGATGATGATGGGAAGCCAAGGCGACACAGAGCTGAGGGGCTGCGCGAGAAGCGCGAGGAGGGGGAACACTGCGAAGATGAGCATTGCACGCATACGGGCTGCGTAAGGGTTGATGTTGATGCCCTTGCTGGCTGCGCGGTCAATGAAGATGGTCGGGAGCTTACCGCCATAGATCGAAAGCATGGTGATGAGATAGAGTACGAAGATCATCAGCATACCCTCGCCTGACGATGTCGAAAGCTTGAACACGTCGGTGATGTAGGCGGGAGTCCAGAAGAGGAAGAACCACCACACACCGTCGGTCATGAACTTACCGACAAACACGGCCCAAGTCTGCGGATACTTGAAACACTTGAAGAAGGGTATGGTGGCAGTCTCGCTGTCCTCGATCTCAGCCTTCTGCTTGGGAGTCTCGTCAGGGGTGTCATTGTCCTGCTCGATGTAAGCGAGCTCGGCTGCATTTACGTGGGGATTCTTTGCCGGTTCCTTGTAGAGGAAGAGCCAGAAGCCCATCCAGACGAAGCCGAGTGCACCGATGACGATGAAGGCCATTTCCCAACCGTTGCCCCAGCCGATGCTCTGGAAGAACTTGGCGAGCGGGCCGATGGTGAAGGGTGCGATGAGCGCGCCGACAGCCGAACCTGCGTTGAAGATCGAGGTGGCGTATGCGCGGTCACGCTTGGGGAAGTATTCGGCGGTCACCTTGATGGCTGCGGGGAAGTTTCCGGCCTCACCGAGGGCGAGGATCGTGCGTGCGCCGAGGAAGAAATAGACTGACACTGTAGCGATAGTCACAGCCATTGTTCCGGCGGCATCGAGAAGTTCATGGGCGTTGTGGAGACCCAAGGTCACTTCAGTGGCCCAGCCGCAGGCAGCGTGGAGACACGCGCCGGCCGACCATACACCGATGGCCCAGAGGTAGCCTTTCTTTGTGCCCATCCAGTCAATGAAGCGGCCGGCAAGAAGGTTGGCCACGGCATAGACGATGGAGAAGACGGCGGTAATGAGACCATAGTTGGCATCGGTCCAGTGAAATTCGGGAGATATGAACTCTTTCCAAGTGAGCGAAAGCACCTGACGGTCCATATAGTTGACGGTCGTGGCAAGGAAGAGCAGCGCACAGATGGTCCAACGGAAGTTGGTCATCTTGTTGTTGGCGGCTGCGAGGGGTGAGATTGCTGCTGCCATGACTTAGAACTTGAAGTAGTTTTTAGCGTTGTTGTAGCTGATATCCTCGATCATTTTGTTGACACGTTCCTGCTCATAACCGGTGTAGGGGATGAGACCGTTCTCGACATCGTTGCCGACGAGGTTACAGAGTGTGCGACGGAAATATTCGTGGCGGGGATATGAGAGGAATGAGCGTGAGTCAGTGAGCATGCCGACGAAACGGCTGAGCAGGCCGAGGAGCGAGAGAGCGTTCATCTGCTTCTCCATGCCATCCTTCTGATCAAGGAACCACCATCCTGAACCGAACTGGATCTTGCCGGCCACAGAACCGTCTTGGAAGTTACCGAGCATGGTTGCGATGACTTCGTTGGCACTGGGATTGAGGTTGTAGAGGATGGTCTTGGTAAGCTTGCCCTTGGTGTTGAGCTTGTCGAGGAACTTGGCACATGCCTTTGCAGTGGTGAATTCGCCGATCGAGTCAAAACCGGTGTCAGGACCGAGGAGCTTGAACATCTTGGTGTTGTTGTTGCGGATGGCACCGTAGTGGAACTGCTGGGTCCAGCCTGAGTTGTAGTCCATCTCGCCAAATACGAGGAGCATCGCGCTCTTGAACTTCAGGATTTCCTCCTTGGTGAGTTCCTTGCCGCCATAGACCTTGTCGAAGATGGCTTCGATCTCGCCGTCGGTGAAGTCTTCGGCATAGAATTCCTCGATGCCGTGGTCAGATAGACGGCAACCCATTTCCTCGAAGAAGTCGTGACGCTTCTGAAGAGCGTCGATCATGTCCTGATACTTGTTGATCTCCACTCCTGAAACCTCGGCGAGTTTCTCGACGTAGGCGCGGAATTCAGCGGGATTCTCGACGGCCATAGCCTTGTCGGGACGCCAAGTGGGGAGCATCTTAATCTCGAAGCCGCTGTCGCGCACCTGCTTGTGGTATTCGAGTGAATCAACGGGATCGTCAGTAGTGCAGACGGTCTCCACATTGTAGCGGCGCATGAGACCGCGGGCGGTCATGTTGGGATCGTTGAGGAGTTTGTCGTTACACTCGTCGAAGATCTCACGTGCGGTTTCGGGGTTGAGCAGCTTGTCAATGCCGAACGCAGTCTTGAGCTCAAGGTGAGTCCAGTGGTAGAGTGGGTTACGGAAGGTATAGGGTACTGTCTCGGCCCACTTCTGGAACTTTTCCCAGTCAGTGGTGTCAGTGCCTGTGCAGAAACGTTCGTCAACACCGTTTGAGCGCATGGCACGCCACTTGTAGTGGTCGCCGCCGAGCCAGATTTCGGTTATCGATTTGAATTTGTGGTCATCGGCTACCATCTTGGGGATGAGGTGACAGTGATAGTCGATGATAGGCATTTTAGCAGCGTGTTCGTGGTATAACTTCTGTGCTGTTTCGGTCTGTAGCAGGAAGTTTTCATCCATGAAAGGTTTCATGAGGCTGGGTTTTAGGGTTTAGGAGTTAAACTTATGAGAGATTTAAGGAGGGAGGTTTGCGTGAGAGTGTGTGAGAGGCTTCAGGGATGAGTCAGGCGGCATAATCGCCGCGCGCATCCCTGAAGCCTGATGAGGTTTTGATTAAAGTGTCACACCGTTCTTGAAGATGGAGATCTCGTGGATGCCGCTCTTTTCAGAGTTGACTTCCTCGCCTGACGCCACTTTGAGCACGTAGGCGATGAAATCGTCGAGCACCTGAGCCATCGAGCTGTCCTCGACAAGACGTCCGGCGTTGAAGTCGATCCAAGTGGGCTTGCGCTTGGCGAGTCCGGAGTTGGTGGAGACTTTCATCGTGGGGACGAATGTGCCGAAAGGCGTGCCGCGACCGGTGGTGAAGAGCACCATCTGGCAGCCGGCGGCCGCGAGGGCAGTAGAGGCCACGAGGTCGTTGCCGGGAGCTGAAAGAAGGTTGAGACCGTGGTTGTGGATACGTTCGCCGTACTCCATCACACCGAATACGGGGCTCTTGCCTGACTTCTGTGTGCAGCCGAGGGCCTTCTCTTCAAGAGTGGAGATACCTCCGGCCTTGTTGCCGGGCGAGGGGTTCTCGCCGACGGGCTCGCCGTGGCTGAGGAAGTATTCCTTGAAGTTGTTGATGAGCGAGACTGTCTCGCCGAGAAGTTCGTTGTCGGCACAGCGGCGCATGAGGATGGTTTCAGCTCCGAACATTTCAGGCACTTCGGTGAGCACGGTAGTGCCGCCCTGCTGTTCGCACAGCCAGTCGGAGAACTCGCCGAGGAGCGGATTGGCGGTAATGCCGGAGAATCCGTCGGAACCGCCGCACTTCAGGCCGATGCGGAGCTTGGATGCGGGCTGTTCGGTACGCTTGAATGTGCGGGCCTGTTCGTAGAGCTCGCGGAGGATCTTGAGGCCGGCTTCAACTTCGTCGCCTTCAACTTCCTGACACACCATGAACTTTACGCGTGAACGGTCATAGTCGCCGCAGAACTCCTCGAACACCTTGGGCTGGTTGTTCTCACATCCGAGTCCGATTACGAGCACACCACCTGCGTTGGGGTGGAGCACCATGTCGCGGAGGATCTTTTTGGTATTCTCATGGTCGTCGCCGAGCTGTGAGCAACCGTAGTTGTGGGGGAAAGCAAAGATGCCGTCAACACCCTCAGCCTTGGTCTCGGTGTTGAGACGGTCAACGATCTGCTTTGCGATACCGTTGACGCAGCCAACTGTCGGGATGACCCAGACTTCATTGCGGATACCGACCTGTCCGTCGGGACGCTCGAAGCCCATGAATGTGGCCTCCGTGCCTTTGTTGGCAGCACCGGGAGCGGCGGGCGATGGATTGTCGATGGTGATGTCCGAATAGTCGAGCTGACCTTCAAGGTTGGTCTTGATGTCGTTGTGGTCAAGGAAGGCACCGCGCTTCACTTCGTGGCGGGTATGACCTATGGGGAAGCCGTATTTGATGACGTTTTCACCCTCGGCTATGTCGCAGAGCGCGAATTTGTGGCCTGCGGGAATGTCGGAGACAAGGGTGATTTCGTCACCATCGACGTTGACAGTCGTCCCCGATGTGAGCGGGTTGATGGCGACTGCAACGTTGTCGGCGGGATTGATTTTGAGGAAATCCTTCATGTGTATGGGAGTGGATTATGCTTCAACGACTTCTTTAACGGTCTCAAGCATACCCTTAGCCTGAATGGCGTTGAGATACTCGGTGACGAGATCGGTGAGGCCGGGGATCTGGTTGAGATCGCCGTGCTCCTCGCCCCAGATGAGATCCTTGGCGGCGAGAACGCCTTCAGCAACCTTGCGGGTGTCGCCGGTAGCCCAGAGCTCGGTGAGGAGATCCATGATCTTCTTGTCGTCGTTGGGGACGATTTCAGTTCCATCCTCGCGCTTGCCGCCCTTGTAGTAAGTGATGAGGGCTGCGAGACCGAGCACGAGACCCTTGGGAAGTTCGCCCTTGCGCTCAAGATAAGTCTTGAGTCCGGGGAGGTCGCGGGTCTGGAATTTCGGGAACGAGTTGAGCATGATTGAAGTCACCTGATGATCAACGTAGGGGTTGTTGAAGCGTTCGAGCACGTCTGCGCCGAACTTCTTGAGCTCGTCCATCGGGAGGTTGAGGGTCTGCATGAGCTCGTCGAACTGCACCTTGTTGATATATTTGCCGATGACGGGATGGTTGCAGGCGTCACGCACGATGTTGACACCGCTGAGGAATGCTACGGGTGAGAGGACGGTGTGAGGACCGTTGAGAAGTGTCACCTTGCGCTCGTGGTAGGGAGCTTCAGAGTCGGTGATGAGCACCTGAAGACCAGCCTTGTCAGCGGGGAATTCCTTGCGGAGATCCTCGATGGAGATGTTTGAAGCGCGTTCGATGACCCAGAGGTGGAATGCCTCACCTTGAACGACGAGGTTGTCGGCATAACCGAGTTTCTCCTGAATCTGCTTGATGTCCTTGCGGGGGAAGCCGGGGACGATACGGTCAACGAGTGTGGCGCAGACGTAGCAGCTTTCGTTGAACCAAGCCTTGAATGCTTCGTAGTCACCGTCGAACTGGTCCTTCCAGAGCTCGATGTACTTGTTGATGATGTCTTTGAGGTGGTGGCCGTTTTCAAAGATAAGCTCGCAGGGCATGATGATGAAGCCCTTGTCAGCAGCACCGTTGAAAGTCTTGAAACGACGGTAGAGAAGCTGGGTGAGCTTGCCGGGATAAGAAGCGGCAGGGCGGTCGGCGAGCTTGCATTCGGGATCGAAAGCGATACCGGCCTCAGTAGTGTTGGAGATCACGAAGCGCATTTCGGGCTGATCAGCGAGTGCGAGGAACGCGTCAAACTGAGTGAAGGGGCTGAGTGCGCGGCTGATCACGTCGATACGAGTGAGCGAATTGATGACCTCACCGTCGAGGCGACCCTGAAGATTGACGTGGTAGAGGCAGTCCTGACCTTGGAGAAGCTGGGTCACGAACGCGTCGGGAGTTCCCTGAACAACGACTACAGATGAGTTGAAGTCGGTCTTGTCGTTCATGTTCTTGATGATCCAGTCAACAAATGCACGAAGGAAGTTACCTTCACCGAATTGGATGATTCTTTCGGGGGCCACTGCTTTAGGAGCGGTGAGTTTGTTTAATGCTTTCATGATTTGAAAATATTGTGATAGTGATTTATTGATGCTAAATGAGATGTGTCATTACAGACGGTAGGATTTATTTGTCGTCGGCGACGGGATTCCAGCCGCTGGCCTGCGCAAAGACCTCTACCGGATCAAGGCAGGCTGCTGCATCGCTGTCGCTGACCTTCATGGCCCATTTCACACGGCCTTCCTGAGCTGCGCCCGGTCCGCGCGATCCGTATTCGCCGTAGCGTGCGGTGCGTTCATTCTCAGGTTTGCTCCAGTTGTGCCATCCTTCGGGGCGGATGTGGCTGCCCATATCGCAGTTGATGAATACGGTGTGGGCGTAGGGTCGCCAAGGGCGTCCGAGATATACTTTGGTCACGCCGTCGGCTGCGGTGAGCTTGCAGTTATCGAAGATGTAGCCGAATCTCACATCGCCCGGAGTCGATGCGGCGGTGATGTATGAATCACGTTTACTGAAGATCTCGCAGTCCTTGAAATAGGCTGTGGCCGGTCCGAAAATGAAATCCGTTGTACCTTCGATGTAGCAGTGGTCGAAGTAGAGGCGGGCGCGGTCACCACCGGTGAAGATGGTGTCCTGATTTCCGAGGAAACGGCAGTTGACGAAGCGGATCTTGTCACCTTCAGTGTGGAGTGCCACGGCCTGACCGAGCTGCGGAGCATCGTTTTCGATGGTCAGGTTCTCGAAAAGTACGTCGCACGCATCGACACGGACCGTGTAGGTGCGGAATGTGCCCATCTTGTCGATGTTGGCATGGTGATCGTATGTGATTATTGTGCTGTCGGCATTTTCACCGATGAACTTGACGTTGCGAAGCCACGACGGGATGATCAGTTTCTCTTTATAGACGCCGTTGGCTATATTGATTGTGACATCGTAGTCCATATAGGCACGGACCGCTTCAAGAGCTTCGGCTATGGTGGTGAAGTCGCCTGTCCCGTTCTGATTGACGGAGATAGTACGCTTATAGTCAGCTGCGGAGGCTTGCAGTCCGGCAATGAGGATGAGCAGGAGGCTTATGATTCTTGTTTTCATTGTTTCGGGTGTTTTGATGTTGATTCTCACTTTGTGATTCTGAACCAATCGACATCGAGCCAGCCGCTGTCGTTACTATCCCAGTTACGGACGCAGAACAGACCTACTTTCGAGCCGATCCAGTGGCCTGAAGTAAGCTTGAGGGGTTCGCCGAAGTCAGTGAACTTCTTGCCGTCAAAGCTGTAGGAGAACACGGCTTCACCCTTGTAGTCATCCTTTTCCTTGGGCTGTTTCGGACCTACGTTCTTCACGGTGACGCGGAGATAAAGCTCCTTGTCGCCGTCGATCTTCACGGCCTTTACTTCTTTTTCAGGATTACCCTTGTTGGCACTTGTTGACATCACTTCTGTGAGATAGATGCCGTCGGCGCGGCTGTCAAGAGCGAGGGCGGCGTAGTTGTAGCCCATCACTGCGATACCTGCGCGTTCGCCGGTCTCTGTCTTGCCATTACGCTTGCGGGGGAAGAACTGTACCTTCGCGGTCGCGGTGAAGTTCTCGGCAGGGAATTTCTGAAGAAGAAGGTTGGAAGCATCGTAGAGACGGGGGCTGTCCGTGGTCTTTTGAGAGAACAGACGGAGTGTGCCGGTATTGGCTTCGCAGAAGTGCCAGAGGGCGTTGGGGTTACCCTTCCACTGCCACTGGAGGCCAAGCGTGGTAGAGTCAAACTCGTCGCTTTCAACAGGATTGGCAGCGGGATATGTCTTGCCCACGTTGGGTTTGCGGTATTTCATCACAGGTTCGCCGCGTCCGTCACCGTCAGGATCGACACCGATCACAGGCCAGCCGTCCTCACGCCAAGCCATCGGCTGGAGGTGGACCACACGACCGTAAGGACCTTTGTCCTGAAAGTGGAGGAACCAATGCTCCTGTCCGTCAGGAGTATCCACCCATGCGCCCTGATGAGGACCATTGATCTCGGTATTGCCCTGATCCATCACGTTGCGCACTTCGTAAGGACCCCATGGGCTCTTTGAACGGAGTACTTCCTGCCATCCGGTAGCAACGCCGCCGGCGGGCGAGAAGATATAGTACCAGTCACCTACCTTATACATTTTCGCACCCTCGATGGTCTCGTTCTCGATGTGGCCGTCATAGATCACACGGTCCTGACCGATGGTCGATTTTCCGTCGGGAGTCATCTCGATCATGCCGAGTATGCTCTTGACACCGGCGCGACTTCCTGCATAACCGTGTGCAATGTATGCCTTGCCGTCCTCATCCCAGAATGGACAGGTGTCGATGATTCCCTTGGCGGGAAGCACATGCACGAGCGGTTCCCAAGGACCTGCGGGATCTTTGGTCTTGGTCATGAAGATACCGAGGTCGGGATCTCCGTAGTAGATATAGAATTCACCGTTGTGGTAGCGGATTGCGGGTGCCCACACGTGGTTGCCGTGGCTCGGATCGGGAGCAGCTTGTGCGTAAGAGGGCATTTCGGCTATGGCGTGGCCGATGAGGGTCCAGTTGACGAGATCTTTTGAATGCAGGATGGGCAGACCGGGGATATCACAGAAGCTCGAAGCTGTCATGTAATAATCGTCACCCACGCGTACGACATCCGGATCGGAATAGTCGGCATTGATGACGGGATTTTTGTACTGACCGTTGCCGAGATCCGGTGACCAGACCTGCGAGGTGTATGGCTTTCCATCTGCCATTGCGCCCATTGTAGAGGCGGCGAGAAGGGTTAGCAGGGTGAAACGTTTACTTAAATTCATCATAATTAAAGAAATGTACTGTGACCTGTCGGCTCTGGATCATTGCAACTGGCGCGCTGAATCCTACTAATACATAGTAAAT
Organism: Duncaniella sp.; assembly: GCF_029056165.1. Classification (NCBI taxonomy): domain Bacteria; kingdom Pseudomonadati; phylum Bacteroidota; class Bacteroidia; order Bacteroidales; family Muribaculaceae; genus Duncaniella; species Duncaniella sp. The sequence goes on from NZ_JAIDBW010000011.1 coordinate 35,738, forward strand.
TAGCCGTTTAAGGTAAGTTTTTGAAAGTTATAGATTTAAGTGCGTAAAATTTCTCCCAAAGTTAGTGAATTTCTGTCATAATGCAACAAACTTTTAAAATAATTAACGCTTGGGGAGGATAAAGTTTAGAGTTTAAGGTTCAGAGTCCGGACAATACTTGGCTCTATCCGTGTCGGGGATAGTTCCCGATCAGGAAGAAGACTGCTGTATTGTCCGGACTCTGAACCTTAAACTCTAAACTTTATCCTAATTAATATGTACGCGCGCTCATGCGCACGTGAATTTATTTGACAAGCTTACCGTTGATGTAGAGATTGTTGAAACGGACATTCTTAGTGAGACCAGTGATGGAATTGCCGTCGGAGGTCACGCCCTCGAAGTGACAGTTATCGACATTGATGTTGTCGATATTGCAGATTTCCTTGAAGCCTTCGATCATCACGCCATATTTGCTCTTCTGGCAGGTGATATTGTCGAGCCATACATTCTTGACTGTCGGGGGAAAGCTGCGGTCGCAGTTCTCGTTGGGCTCATAGACGAGATTGATTTTCAGGACAGATTCCTTGCACTGACCCACCTTTACGTTACGGACATAGATGTCCTCGATTACACCGCCGCGACATGCGTTGGTCTTGATGCGCACCACGCGGTCAAGTTCGGGGCTGTCCATGACGCAGTCCTCAAGGAAGAGGTTCTTGAAACCGCCTGAGATCTCGCTACCGACCACGATACCGCCGTGACCGTTCTTCATCTGACAGTTGCGGACAATGATGTTTTCCGAAGGTATGCCCTGTTCGCGTCCGTCGCGGTTGCGTCCGCTCTTGATGGCTATGCAGTCATCACCGGTGTCAAAATAGCAGCCTTCGATCAGCACATTCTTGCACGATTCGGGGTCACAGCCGTCACCGTTAGGACCGTCGTTCTGAATGTGTACGCCCTTCACCGTGAGATTCTGGCAGAGGAGGGGATGAATCACCCAGAATGCCGAGCGGAGCAGCGTCACGTCCTCGATCAGCACGTTTTTGCATTCAACGGGGTTGACGAGCTGCGGACGCATTCCGTAGCCTTCGCCGAGAATACGTTTCTCAACAGGTACGCCGTTCTCATTCCATTCCTGAAGGAGCGGACGGCCGATCTTCTGAGTGATCGGGCCTTCGACATAGCCACGCTTTCCGCTCATCTGCCACCAGTTGTCGTTTGACGCACCGCCATCGACCGTACCCTTGCCGGTAAGGGCTATGTTCTCCTGCTGATAGGCATAGATCATGGGCTGATAATTGTAGCAATCCATGCCCTCCCAACGGGTCTTGACGATGGGATACTGTGAGGGATCGTCCGAGAAGAGGAGTGTGGCACCCTCTTCGAGATGGAGATTGACATTGCTTTTCAGGGTGATCGGTCCGGTGAGCCATGTTCCGGCGGGGATCACGACACGGCCGCCACCTTCGCTCGAACAGAGGTCGATCACTTTGTTGATGAGTTCCGTGTAGAGGAAGCCTTTGGTCTTTGATTTCTTGCCGTAGTCAAAAAGCTTGTAATCCTTCTGGCGGAAGGTCGGTGCTTGGATTGACTTCTCGATCTGCGGATAGAGAGTAGCCCAAGCCTCGGTAGCGTTCATGCTTTTTGCGCCGCATGATTTTCCAGCCTTGCAACAGCTTTCGGTTTTTTCTTTCTTACAGCAGTCCTTTGATGCTCCGGCCTTGCAGCAGTCCTTGGCCTCGCCTTGAGCGGCGGCAGAGAGACCGATGAAGAGGGAGGCGGCAATGATTGCGAATTTCTTCATGGTTGGAGATTGATTTATTGAGTTATTGATGATTCCTGAGTGAAAAATTGGTTCAGTCCGTCTGCAAAATTAGCATTCCGTTACCAAACTGGCAACCCCATGCCTGTTTTTTCTGTCATGGGCGATACGTTTCAGCCTTTTACTTTCCCTCCGGGTAGAGGTTATCGACGAGGTGAAGGATGTCGGCCTTGATGTTGGCGAGGGCGGGTGTGATATCGACTGTCGAGTCCTTGGCAGCTTCGAAGTGGATGCTACCGGCGACATACATGGTAAGGCTGTCGGTAGCGAGCCATTGGAGCTGTTCGCGTCCGCCGGGATGGGTGAAAACCCAGCGGGTGATAGCTCCGCTGTTACGGCGCACTTCATCAATATCGCGTACTGAGTCTGCGCGGAGTTCCATCATGACAAGGTGACGGCTGAAAGTAGGGATGAGGCGTGCGGAATCGACCATGACGATCGAGATGCGCCCTTCGGCACCGTAGTCAGGATATGCGATAGAAATCGTGCGGTACTCCTTCTGTGAATCCACTATCTGATGGACGGCACGGCTGTTGAGCTCCACGTTAAACGGAAGATTTGAGACGGAGGTATATTCCGGCGGATAGAGGTCGCCGGCCATCGGTTTAGGTTTTGACGTGTCGCCGCAGGCTGATAGAATAGCGGCCGTCATCATTATAGGGAGTAATTGTTTCATAATTCGTGACAAATTGGATTGTGATGGGATCGAATCGGGAGAATGCACCTTTGATGCGATTCATTTAAATGTTTATGCAAAGATACTAAAATCAGTCCAATACCGCATTACCGGCATGGCTGTAATTTCGTCATAAAAACGAGAGCGGCATCCGTGATCACGGATGCCGCTCTTATGAAGGGGATAATTCTTCTCAGTGAAGATTACTTGCCAGTACCGAGTGCATGGAATGCAGCGGGCATACCTGAAGTCTTGGTCCAGTTTTCTCTCGGAGCAAGTTTCCAACGGTAGTCACCGATGTTCTGCTGATAGATCTCGTGCTCGGTAACCTTCGAATCAGTGTTGTAGTAGAGATCGAGGGTTGAACGACGGTGCTTGTCGCGCTGGAGAGTCTTGTCAGCGTTCTCGTGTGTCGGAGGATTAACCTTGCTCATGAGTTCGGTGGGGAGGAGGGGATATTTACCTACACGGACAACGAGGTCATTGTCGGGGTGCATGGCTGATCCGGGCTCGCCGCCGTTGAATGAGTAATCCTTGAACTTACCGACAGTGTTGCTGCTTGAAGAGAGACCCATAGAGGTGAACACCTTGTCATCTTCCTGACGGGTGGGATCCCAGCTCATGCCGTAGTTGTGATGAACTTCGAAGAAGATCTCGGTAGGAGTACCGTTGACCTGACGGAAGTCGGCGATACCGAAGTTGGTTGCACGTTCGTCATCAGCATCCTTGGCAACAACGAAGAGGTTGTTGGTGATCTTGTACTTCGAACCGGTGGGGATGTAGCGCATACCGAAGATAGCGGTTGCAGTCACGGTGTTGAAGTTGATGATGGTGTTGTGGTCAAACTCGATGTTCCACTTCACGCTGCTCGGCCAAGGATTGCTCTTGTTGTTGTCGTTGAAGAACGAGTTGTTCGGGCAGTCGATGATAGTGTTGTTGCGGACGATACAGTTGTTGAACACGTTTGAAGTACCGGTTGCAGGAGTACCGTCAGATGCGATCCAGCAATAGCCCTGACCCTTGTTGTTGTAGTTCATACAGTTCCAGAACACGTTGTTCTCGATGAGGATGTTGTTGAAGGTCTTACGCTTCGAACCCTGTGTACGGAGGAAACCGCGGATGAAGCCTTGGAACGTACAGTTCTTGATCTGGAATGAGTTGAAGGTCACTGCAAGACCGCTTGAGTACATGTTGGCGAAGTAGTTACCGCATGCACCACCCATGCCGGCTTCCTGATCGTTGTAGTTCTGAGCCAAGGGCACTGCGAAGTCGATGTCCTCGAAGATCACGTCATCGACAAAGATAGGAGCGTCAGCCTCACCTGAAGCCTTTGCCTTACCGAAGATCCAGTTGCAAGTACGCGGAGAGTTGATACCGGAGTAGTCGATACCTGACATATAGACTGTGGCACGCTTACCCTGTGCGGCATCTTCCTTACGGGTACGGAGGGTGAAGCCCTTCATGATGTCGGTGTTGGTGTAGAGGTAGTAAGCCTTTCCGCCTTCAAGTTCGAAGATCGTACCCTCGGCGAGAGTGATGTCCTTATTGTAGTTGGCGATGATGGTGTCGAGGCGTGAGCACTTGTACTCATGAGCTGCCTGAACGGTGTCGGACATGACATTCTCTTCCTTCCATTCAATTAAGATCGGTTCGCCAACCTGACCTGCGGTACGGGGAGATACGGTGTTATACACAGCATCCACATATACAGGTTCCTTGCTGTTGTAGAGGTTAACGACGTAGGCCGAGTTGGGCGAGAGGTTGGTGACCTCCACATAACCCTGCTCGATTTCCTCTTTGGTGAGTACGTGAACGTAACGCTTGTTGTGAGCGTCGTAGGTAAAGTTGGGGTCATTCATCTCAGAGTCGGGGTTCGAGGTCGAAACAGCGAAGTGGAGCTGGTCGAAGATGAACTTGCCGTCCTCCATCATGAAGTGCTCTTCCCAGAGAGAAGCGTCACCGAGACCTGCGGTAGCCACATTGTTGTCGAACTTGACGCGGATCGAAGTTTCGGTTTTGTCATCGAAGCTGAGCACGTCGGGCACATCGTAGCGGTCACCTGTGGTCAGACCGAAATAGTTAGCCCAATCTGAAGTGCTGCCGTGGCCGAACCACTTGGAGTGGTAGGGGCTGTCCATGTCGATCGAACCGTCGGCGCGGCGTGCCTTCTCCGAGAGGGTACGGATCGAGAAGTAATACACCTGTGAATACTCGAGATGTTCGAGAGTCATGCTCAATTCCTCAGGCTTCATGATGGTGTCAAGGTGCAGATAGGTGTCGCTGAGCCAGTTTTCAGGATGGCCGAGCACGCTCTGTGCGTTGCAGACGCGGATGTGGTATCCGGCGCAACCGTCAACTCTACTCCATGAGAGGAAGATTTTGTTGACGACCTCGGTATCGACGTGCGATGAGTGCGCGTCGTCGCTCATACCGGTGTTGTTGTCCGAGAGGAAGAGTGTCATGTGCTCCTGTCCCTCAATCATGTCCGGGTCGTTGGGCACGATATTGTCAGTGTCATCGTTACATGCAACGAGCGCGCAGGATGACAGTGCAAGTAAACTATATAAGTACTTTTTCATTGTGTCAGATGGTTAAATAAGGATTTTATCAATAACCGTAGCCATAGTAGTTCACGTAGGCACCGGCACCGTCGCGGATAGCTGCGCGCGGGTAGGGGAGGATGTAGCGCACGGGCGGGAACACTTCGGGAGTGGTAGTGAATGCGCGTGCATCGTTCTTTCCATAGACGAGGTAGTCGATCTCGGTGTTGCGGTCACGGTAGATGTAACCTGAGAGTGAGTAGCAAGGCTCTGCACCGATCGTACCGTCGTCAGTACGGTGTTTGGTGTACATTTCGGCATTGTTGTCATAGACTGTGCGATCAACGTCGTTGATGTTGTAGCTCTCCCAGAGACGGAACACGTCGATGTACTGGAGCTGAGAGTTGGGGAAACATGCGATCTTGATGGGGTCGCCTGTCTCGTTCACGTTGTTGAGCACACGCCAGTAGGGAGTGAGCATAATGTTGTTGTCGTAGAATTCCGAGGGGAGACCGTCATGGAGAGCGAGCTCTTCAGAGTAGGTGGGAGCTGAAAGGCGGTTGTCGGCAACACAGCAGTGACGGAGGAAGGTGTAGTAGAGTTCCTGACCGTAGATGTTGTTGCGGACGAGGTCGCGCCAGCGCAGGTTCTCACCTGCGAATTCATATTTACGCTCGTCAAGGACAGCCTTGAGGAACGACTCCTTGTCGGCAGCCTTTGCGATGTAAGCGTCAACCTTTTCGGCTGCATTCTCTGAGTAGCGGAACGCACGCTCGCGCACCTGACGGAGAGCTTCCTGAGCCTGACCGGTAGGACCGTTGTGAACCTCGTTGGCAGCTTCGGCATACATGAGGAGCACGTCAGTGTAACGCATGTAGGGGTAGTTGATACCGGTGTTGCCTGCTGAAGTGTTGCCGAGGGGTGACTGTGACCAAAGCTTGGACCACTTGTTGTTGTAGAGTGTATAAACGTTGTTCTCGAACGAGGGTACACCCTGATAAGAGTAGTTCCAAGTACCGAAGAGATACTGGCGGCGGATGTCTTCGGGATCGAAGAGGTAGGGGGCGATGGAGTGAACCTTCGCGCTACCGCTTGTGATACCCCAAGCGAAATCGGTCTTCGAGTCATTGGAGTTGAACTTCAGACCGTGGATGTAGCCGATGTTACCGCTGTTGTCCTTAGCGAAGGGGATTTCGAAGATGGGGTCATCGTTGTTGTTGACAATGTAGTTACACTCATCGATAAACACCTGATGGAAATCCTTGGTGAGCGAGTGGCTGCCGGACTCGATTACCTTCTGTGCATACTCCTCGGCTGTCTTGTAGTAGTCGAGATAGTTGTCGGGACGCTCCATCTTGCCGTAGCTGTCAGGATTGTTCTTGTCGGGCATGAGGGTGTAGCCACCTGCGGTGAGAGCGATACGAGCGATGAGCGAGTGAACGAGCTCCTGACCGATGCGCTCCACGCCGTCAGAGATCTCGGCGGTTTTCTTCATGGTGGGAGCTACTTCCTCAAGGTCGGCGATCATGTCGTCGAGGATCTGGTGACGGTCAACGACGGGGAACTTGATACCGGTTTCGTTGGCGGGAGTGAGGCTGTAGGGGATATCACCGAAGTACCATACCATCTCGTGATACATGATGGCACGGATAGCCTTGGCTTCGCCGAGCATCTGGAGGACTTCTTCGTTGCCTTCCTTGTAGAGCTCGCTGTTCTCCACACCCTTGATGAAGAGGTTACAGTGCTCGATGACAACGTAGCCCTGACGCCAGAGGTTGTTGGCATCGCTGCTCTCGTCGGTCACGTCGAAACGACGTGTGTTGTTAGTTCCGTAGGTGTCACCTGTGTATGTGGCGAAATCGATATCGCTGTTGAGCGCGAGGTTGCTGATGAGCAAGCTCGAATAGGGTGACATGAGCTTGGAGTAAAGGCCGTTGAGCGCAAGGTTCATGTCGTAGGCCGAAGTATAGACGTAATCGTAGTCGAACACCGACGGTGATTCTACGTCAAGATAGTCGGAACAAGACGACAGACCCAGACCTGCTACAGCTACACCAGCAAAAAGTATATTGCGTAGTTTCATTGTAATTTTACTGATTTAAGATTTAGAAAGTAACATTGATGCCGACAACATAACCGCGTGAACGGGGGTAGCGGTTGTAGTCGAATGAAGGAGTAAGACCGCTCATCACATCAACTTCGGGGTCGTAGCCAGAGTAGTTGGTGATAGTGAAGAGGTTGCTGAGTGAACCGTAGAAACGCAGACGTGACATACCGGCCTTCTTGGTGATGCTCTGGGGAAGAGTGTAGCCGAGAGTGATGTCGGTGCAGCGGAGGAATGAACCGTCCTCTACGAAGTAGTCCATAGGCACTGCGGTCACGAGGTCACCGGGGTTCCACATGGTTGCGCCCTCATTGTAGGCAACATAGTCCTGCCATGAAACATTGTAAGCATTGGCATAGAGGTTCTCCGAGTTGAAACGCTCGGTGTAACGCCAGCGGGTGTTGGAGAACTTGGCGAGCACGTTGTTCCAAGTGGTATTGCTCTTGGCACAGCTTGAGAGAGCCTGAGCGGTTGCGTTATATACGTCGAAGTCGAGGAAGTAAGTGAAGTTGGCGGTGAGGTCGAAGTTCTTCCACTGGCCGTTGAGTGAGAAACCACCCTGAAGTTTCGGAGTTGTATTACCGATGATGGTCTGGTCAGCTGAAGTGATCTGGCCGTCGCCGTTGAGGTCCTTGAACTTAACCTTGCCGGGCATGGTCGCGCTGCCGACGTATGAGTCACCGATCACGTTGTTGATGACGGTGAAGTCACGGCCTTCGAGAGGCATGTGGTTCTCGTCACGTCCGTCGCGGGGGTGAGCCTTATTGCTGTCGCGGGGATCGAAGTAGAATTCGTCGGCTGAGTAGAGACCGTCATAGACGAAACCGTAGATAAGACCTACCTGATCACCTACGCGGAGACGATACATGTCGTAGTCCTTGATGTACTTGGGAGCCTCATTGCCCATTTCGTTCTCAGTGCCGTTGAGCTTGTCAACCTTCATCTTGTTCGCACCGAGGGTAAAGGTGGCTGAGAGGTTGTAGTCACGTCCACGGAGGATCTCGCCGTTAACGGTAAGTTCGACACCCTTGTTGGTGATCTGACCGATGTTCTGCCACTGGTAAACGTAACCGGTGTTGGTGAGCATGCTTACGCGATGGAGAAGGTCGGAAGTGGTGTTCCAATAAACCTCAGGAGTGATGGTCAGACGGTTGTTGAACATCGAGAGGTCGATGGCAAGGTTGCGGGTGAGGGTTGACTCCCACTTGATGTGCTTGTTGGGGAGGTAAGAACCGGTGTCGTAGAAGAGTTCGCCGTCGGTTGTAGATTCGCCGAAGCCGGGGCCGCCGGATGAGTTCATGTAGTAGATATCGTTCCACATGTCGGCCTTGGTAAGGTTCTTACCTGACTTACCGATAGCGGCGCGGATCTTGAAGTTGTTGATCCAAGTCACATCCTTGAGGAAGCCTTCCTCGCTGAGGACCCAACCACCGGAAACAGAGGGGAAGAAGCCCCAGCGGTTGTCGCTTGCATAGAATGACGTACCGTCGGCACGTGCGGTGAACGAGAGGAGATACTTATGGTCAAAGTTGTAGTTGATCTGACCGAAGTATGACTGGAGACGGTTGGGAGTACCCTTTGAAGAGGTAGCTACATAGTTTTCACCCATGCCCATCATCGAGAGAGCCTTGTCGGCAGTGATGTCGTGGGGGAAGTAGCGGTTTGCCATAGAAGTGGCTTGGCTCTGGCTGTGCTGGATTTCATAACCGAGGAGGAAGTAGAAATTGTTCTTGTCCTTCAGAGTCCAGTCGTAGCTTGCAGTGGTTGTCCAGATATACTTGTCGTTCTGCGACTTGTCAATCATCGCAACGGGGAGGTTGCGGTTCGATTTTGCAGTGCTTGTGCCGACAGCATAGAAGCGGTCGAGCTGCTTGAAAGCGACACTGTAGGCTCCTTCTGTGCGGAGAGTGAGGCCTGAGATGGGCTTCCATTCGAGTGAAGCCTGATTTACGAAGTCGTAAGAGTGCTTCTTGTAAGAGTTGCGCTTGATGTCGTTGACAGGGTTGGTGTAAGAGAACTCAGCCTCGTCGTCAGCATCGAAGATGCCTTCCTGCCAGCCACCGAACTCGCGGAGACCGTTGGTCGGACGATAGAGGAGCACGTCGATGATACCACCTGTACCCACATGGTCACCACCCTCACCGAGGTCGCGGCGGTAAGTCATCTTGGGGTTGAAAGTGAAGGTGACGTTCTTGCCGAGCTTGGTGTTGAGTTTGGTGTTGATGGTCGTACGGCGTACGCCTGACTGAAGGATGATACCCTTGTCTTCTGACTGGGTGATAGAGATGTTGTAACGGGTCTTGTCGTTACCGCCGCCGATCGACACGTTGGCCGAGTAGCTCATCGGAGTGTTGCCCATCACCTCATCCTGCCAGTCGTGGGTAGGCATGTTCTTGTACATGGCGAGGTCGTAGGGGTGACCGAAGTTGAAGCGGAACTTCTTGGCCTCTGACGAGCGGGTCGATGTACCGATGATGCGGTCATACTGGTAGTCAACAAAGTTGTAGCTGTCCATGAGGTCGAGCTGCTTGGTGATGTGGCTCCAAGTAAGTGATCCGTTGAACGATACCTGAGTCTTGCCTTCCTGAGCGTTCTTGGTAGTTACGACAACTACACCGTTACCACCCTTCGCACCATATATAGCGGTGAGAGATGCATCCTTGAGGATGTCGATGCTCTGGATGTCGCTCGGCGGGATGTCGTTGATGTTGTCCTGCTGGAAACCATCGACGATGAAGAGGGGGTTTGAGTCAGAACCTTCGCCCACGGAGATAGAAGCTGTACCGCGGATACGGATGTTGACATCGGCACCCGGCTGACCATCGACTGACGATACCTGCACACCTGCCACCTTACCCTGAAGGGCAACGGCTGCGGAGCTTACAGGCACAGCGGCGAGCTTGGCACCTGAAACCGAACCTACAGAACCGGTGAGGTCGCGGCGAGCGCGTGAACCACCGTAACCGATCACGACGACTTCATCGAGGGCTTCGGAATC